>JAFVZV010000056.1 GCA_017507985.1 Clostridia bacterium | reverse complement strand
GCCTGCGGAATTGTATTCCTTATTATGAACCTCGCGCTTGCTTTGATTATCTTCTTTATGGTCTATTGGAACAGAACCTTCAAGCATCACATGATCACGGCGATTGCTATGGCGGCGTACACGTTTACGGCGCTTACCACGGCAATTATCAACGTTATTAAATACAGAAAGTATAACAGCCCCGTCTTTTCCGCATCCAAAGCGATCAGCCTTGCGGCAGCTCTTGTGTCCATGCTTACACTTGAATCCACGATGCTCACGACGTTCGGTGACGAAACAATGACTGCAATCGAACGGAAATGGATGCTTGGCGCAACGGGCGGCGTGATCTCGCTATTGATCGTAGCAACCGCAATTTATATGATCATAGCGGGGACAAAAAAACTCAAACGACTCAAAACAGAGGTATCAAATGGATAACAATCAAGAAAACTGTGGATTTTCATACAGCTACTCGGCAAAGGAGCAGGAGGAATTGAAGCGCATCCGCGAAAAATACACTGCACCGACCGAAACGGAGGATAAAATGACACGTCTGCGCCGCTTGGATGCAAGCGTTACCAATACGGCACAAGCGGTCGCGCTTGTACTCGGTATCATTGGGGCGCTCATTCTCGGCTTGGGGATGAGCCTTGTGATGAGCGAGCTTCCCGTGCATATGGGAATATCAGGCGATATGGCGATGCCGATCGGTATTTTGGTCGGCGTGATCGGCAGTGTGCTGGTCAGCCTTGCCTATCCCGTCTACAACGCCATCGTCAAGGCAAAGCGCAAGCGGCTTGCCCCCGAGATCCTTCGTCTTGCAGACGAGCTGATGAAATAAGCGGCAAATAAAAAGCCGACCGTGCGATATGATCACACGGTCGGCTTTTTGTTTGCATGGTATGCCGTTAAACTCTGTATTTCTGCTTCTTGTTGACCGACATTCTGAAGTCGATCGAATAGTCGGGGGGACACAGATCCCACGCCTCGTCGATCAGCTCGTTCAGCTGCTCGGGAGTGGGCGTGTCAATGCCGCGCTGACGCGCCAGCATGTGGGCGGAATACTCAAACCAGATGTTGGTCAAGGATTCCTCACCCTCACGGATGTCGTGGTGATTGCGCTTGAAGAAGGCGTCAAGATATGCAAATTCTCCAAGCTTGACGGCTGCGACGGCTGCGGAGATCTGAATACGGTCCACCGTTTGATAATCGGCAGGCAGGGTGTTGAAGATCTTCCAAACCTTTTCGTATTTTTTCAGGCGCGTCAAAAATCCGAGATATTCGGATGCCAGAGCATAGTCGCAGAGTGCCTCGGGCAACGAAAGTGCCTTGTCGTAAAGTGCCTCCGCTTGCTCGGTGTCCTCTCTGCGCTCGGCAAGAATGGCAAGATTGCGGTAGCTCCACGCGTTAGGCGTCTTTTCCACCGATGCCGTCCATGCGCGCTCAGCTTCCTTTTTCTGTGCCTCCTCCTGTGCATCGTCATAGGAGTCGGTGACGTAGACGCGGGTGTTCTGGTATTCGTAAACCGCATTTCCGTAGTGCATC
>JAFVZV010000055.1 GCA_017507985.1 Clostridia bacterium | reverse complement strand
TTCATTATGAAGCAAGATATCATTTTACTGGACGGTGCCATGGGCACGGGCCTTTGGAACAAGGCAGAGGCACGAGGCCGTGCCAAAAAGCCGGTTTGGATCTACAATATCGAGCAACCCGACATGGTGGTCGAGCTGACCAAGGAATATATTGCCGCAGGCTCTGCGGTGGTGCAGGCCAACACGTTTGGCGCCAACCGCCCCTCGGTTGAGCGCGCGTGCGCGTACGAGGTGAGTGACATCGTTCGCCGCGGCGTGGAGCTAGCAAAGCAAGCAACCGCGGGAACGGACGTACTGGTGTCCCTTTCCATCGGCCCCTTATCCGAGATGATGGAGCCGTTTGGCGACTTGACCGAAGAGGAAGTCGAGGCCATCTACCAGGAGCAGATCGGCGCGGGAGCCAAGGCAGGCGCAGATCTGATCGCGCTTGAGACCTTCATGGACATTGAAATGATGCGAGTTGCGGCAACGGTCGCCAAGCGATATGGTATTCCCGTGCTGTGCTCGATGACATTCGACAAGCGCGGACGCACCATGATGGGCAACACCGTAGGTCGTGTGATCGACGAGCTGGAGCCCTTGGGCATTGACGGCATCGGCATGAACTGCTCGCTGGGCCCTGCCGAGGCGATCTCGGTCATTCGTTCGTTTGCCGAACAGACGGAGCTTCCGCTGGTATTCAAGCCCAATGCGGGTTTGCCGCAGCTGGCAGAGGACGGATCGACCGTTTCGGACTACGATGCGGCGGCATTTGTCCGCGAGGTGCTCCCTGCTCTGCAGTATCCGATCAAGTATCTCGGCGGCTGTTGTGGAACGGATCCGTCGTATATCAAAGCGCTCAGGGAGAGTATTTGATTGCTGATTTATTTTGCTGCTTCTTCTATTGACGCTTACCCTGCGCCTTCGGCGCGCGCTCGCTGTTCAGTATTTATGTTCATTCTTTGCCTCGAGGCAAAGAACGAACCAAGAAAACACGCCCAGGCGTTCCCCCTGGGAACCCCCGGCATTGCCGCTCTTCAAAGCGAATAGAGGAGAAAAACATATTGGCTTTTTATACATCTCTCGCCGCACAGCCACCACGAGCGGCAGGCGAAGGAAGCAAGGCGTTTTTGTTAAAAATTTAGTTGAACCGGGGTGCGTCGCAGATTGCGAAAACCTTTGCCACCCTGCTTGCGTGCGTCTTTCGTGTTGGCGTTTTTCTTTAAAACGCCAATGCAAAGGCTGAAGATGCATCTTTTCGCGAAAAAATGAGTGAAGCGACAGCGAAACGACTTTTCGCGTTGCGGGTTTCCAAAGGGCATTAGGCCCTTTGGTTCCCTTTCTTTCGCCATTTCTTTGTGGAACGACAAAGAAATGGCATCCTTGCCGGCACAGCGCACGCGCAACGCTGTGTGCGCGTCCGTCTACGAAGTCGTAAGAAAATCACACGATCCCCCAACAAAAAATCTCGACTCTTGTTCAGAGTCGAGATTTTTTGTTATTCCAATCAATATCTGCCGGCAGCACCGACCAGCTTGATCTTCTCCATGGTTGCCTCTTTGACAGCCTGCTTCACCGCGGGCATCAGGTCGGTCTGGCCCATGCCGGGCTTGTACATAGCAGCCGCGGTCTTGGCAAACGCTGCATTGATATCGGTAAAGATATTAACCTTGGAGATACCCTTGGCTACAGACTGCTTAAAGTCGTCGTCGGACAGACCCGAACCACCGTGCAGAACCAAAGGAACCTTTACCATGCTTGCAATGGTCTCCAAACGCTCGAAATCAAGCTTCGGCTTGGACTTGTATGCGCCGTGTGCCGTACCGATTGCTACAGCCAGCGCGTCAACGCCCGTTGCTTCCGCATATTCCTTTGCCTGTGCGGGATCGGTGTAGATGCTGTGGTCGCCGGGGCCGTGGTTCTCGGCACTACCGTCGTTTGCACCGACGTGGCCGAGCTCAGCCTCAACGGTGACACCTCTCTCATGAGCATACTGAACCAAGCAACGAACACGACCCATGTTGGAGTAGTAGTCATCGGTGGAGCAGTCGTACATAACCGAGGTAAAGCCCAAACGGATCGCCTTCTTGACCATATCCAGGTTGAGACCGTGGTCAAAGTGCAAAACAACCGGAACGGTTGCCTTCTTTGCCAGAGGGATGAGGAAGGACGACAGATCCTCAAGCGATGCGAAAGGCGTCAGAACCTCTGCAGTACCGATGATAATGGGAGCGCGCAGCTCTTCAGCGGCCGCGATAACACCCTTAGCCATCTCCAGGTCGACCGTGTTGAACAGACCGACCGCATACTTCTCGGCTTTTGCGCGAGGCAGGACATCATTCAAAGTTACTAACATGATTTTTCTCTCCTATGTATTTATGAAAATTTAATTACAGACAACGTAAATAGGGCGCGAGATCACAGCAGATAGTAGGGCAATTCGTCCGAAACCTGGTAGATCTTAAAGGCAGACGACTTGGCAGCCTTCTTTGCGGCAGGCTTTTTAGCTGCAGGCTTCTTGGCAGGCGCGGGAGTAGCCTTGATTTCCTCAACAGGAGTAGCCTCAAGCTGTTCGACGGGCTTAGCGGCGGAGGTGGTCTTTTTCTTGGTCGTTCCGTTCGCGGAAATGCGGGAAATACTATTCTTACCTACTGACATCGTTCATAATCTCCTTTGTTAATTGTGCATATTCCTTCGCACTGCGCGAGCTTCTCTTGTAAGCGCCGACAGGCTTGCTGTTGTCCTGCGCCCATTCGATCGAGCTGTCAATGCGGATAAAGGTCTCAAAGAGCTTGACATCCTCCAGCGAGCGAAGCGTCTCGACCGTCTGGTGGAAATAGTTTTTGCGCTCGTCCGCCTTGGTAATGGCTACGCCCAACACCTTGAGTGTAGGTGCGATGCCTCTCACCTGGCCGACAAAATCGAACATATTGGCCAGGCCAAACAAGCCCCAAGGGCTTGCCTCAACCGGCACAACCAAATAATCCGACGCGCACATAATGTTCATCACCCAGCCGCCAAGTGTGGGGGGCGAGTCGATGAGAATGTAATCATATACCCCAGTAGCTTTGACGGGCTCCAAACACTTGCGCAGAATAAATTCGCGCTGCCATTTGGTAAACAGCTCATATTCAATGGAGCTCATCAGCGTCGAGGAAGGGATCAGATCCACGCCCTCGTAAGGGGTGTGCACGATAAAATCGGCAAGCGATTTTTGATCCTTGATGGCAGTATACAGATTGTTTCCACTCTGCACAAAGCCCAGTGCCTCGTCCTCGGGGAAAAAGGAAAGCGTCAGATTGAGCTGCATATCGCCGTCGATCAAAAGGACTCTTTTGCCCTCCTGCGACATTTGATAGGCGACGTTGGCGCAGGTGGTCGATTTGCCGCTGCCTCCCTTGTTGTTGGCAAAGCAGATCGTTTTGGTTTTGCTCATGCCGTCTCTCCTTTCGTCTTTTGGTCTGTTCCATCGTCCAAATAGGCGATGATGTCCCGAATGCCCTCTCCCGTGTACGAGCTGATACGAAAGACTGTCTTGCAGCCTGCCAGTCGCAACCAGCTTTCCACGCGATCGGGATTTCCTTCGGGCTTGTCAATGCCCGTCACGATACCGATCACCTCGCGGTTACAGGCCGAGGTACAGCAGGGGGGGAAGGGATTGTATGGATAGTCGGACGCGATCAAAAGTCCGACGATATCGGCTTCATAGGTATACAGCGCGAGTGCCGCGGCCAGCTCTCCGTTTTCCGTATACTCACCCGGCGTATCGATAATCGTGTCGGTGTAATACACGTACTGCGTTTTGCAATATGAGATCTGCTCCCCCTTGAGGCGTTGCATCAATGTTGTCTTGCCGGCGGCGACGCGTCCCATCAAAATCAGCTTTTTCACGTTCTGGTAATGGGGCAAACGGTAAAGCCCAGCTTGTCGCGCACATAGTTGGCAATGGCTTCAAAGGACGCCTCGACCGCCGACACGCTACCCGTCAGGATGAGCGTACCGCTAAAGCGATCAACAAAGCCAAGCTCGGCGTCGGACGATTTCATGGCAATATCCGCCGCGATGATGGCCGTTTCGTGAGGCGAGATGGTCAACACGCCAATGGCCGAACGCGAATACTCGACCGCGGGGTCAAGTCCCAGCTTATGATACAGCAGCTTACCGGGGTTGGCGATAATATGAGCCAGTGAAATCTGACGGCCCGGCACCAACTCCTGCACGATGCGCAGTTTATCATTCAGTTCATTCAAATTCAAAGAATTTTGTTCCATGAATAGTCTCTCCTGTTCGTAAGAGGGGCATCAGAGCTGCTCCCAAAGCTCCTTGTGCGGTGCAGGAATAACTGACTTGCTGTTGAGCAGGCCCAATCCCTCGGCGTGTGCGGCGCCCGCATCCACAGCGGCCGTCACGTCACCCACGGCACCCGTGAGGATGACCACGCCTTTGCCGCCCATGCCGCGCGAGATACGCAGATCGTACAGCTGAACGTGCGCCGTCTTGACTGCAATATCAGCCGCCTTGATGGCCGTCGCGCCCGAAAACGTCTCGATCACACCCACACTTCCCTCTCTCTTGGTATCTTGCGTACCAAACAGCGCGGTAATAACGGCAGGATCGATACGTCCCATGGTCGAGCAGTCGATGATGACGCTGCCAAAGCGAGAACGCACCACGTCCAACGCTGCCGTCACGTCGGCAATACCTCCCGTGACGATAATTTCATACTTGCCGGGGCAGGTCGCGTGCGAGGTGACCAGGCGAATACCCGCGCTTTTGAGCGCAATGTCACAAGCTTCAATGCCTTTGGCAATGCTTTTCAGTTCAATGACTCCAATAGCCTGATACATAATGCCCGGCTACTCCTTTCCGATTGCGCCGCCACAGGGGCGCAAGGTAAACTCTTATTTCTTTTCGATAACGACCTTGGTCGGATCGACATAGGTCACCACACCCGCAATGGATGCGTGCTGAGGCACCGAAAATCCTTCGGCCGCCGTTGCGATGACCTGACCCTCCTCCACCACATCACCCACGCTCACGCAGGGGATGCTGGGAGCGCCGATGTGTTGGGAGGTAAAGATCTCCACTCTCTCCATCTCCAACATTTCGGGGATATACTCGGGCACGCGGTCAAATTTGTCCACACCCAGCATTCTCTTCCAGCGGTCGGAGGGGATCTGTCTGGCTCTACGCTCGGGATGAACATGAAATTCCTCTCCCGGCTTAGCGATGTATTTCATACGGTTTTGCGCCAACGTCTTTTTGTGCTGTGCAATGACCGCGCGAGGCGAGATAGACTGGCAACAAGCCGCGATCTCACACACGCCGCAAGCCGAGCACATACTGGCCGTCAGCACCGACTCGGGCATGGTCTCGGATACCGCATTTTCCACACGGACGTGCTTATGCGGCTCCAGTGGATAGCCCAACAGCGCACGAGGACACAGATCGGTACAACGAGTGCACTGACAGCAAGCAGAGGCCGCCAACGTCAGCTGAACACGCGCCGTTCTCTTTTTTACGTTAATGGCAGGGATATCGTCAGGGAAAATCATCAGACCCTTGGTCGCCTTGGTGACAATCGTTTTGTTGGGGTCAATGACCTTGCCCATCGAAGGACCGCCGTCCAGCACGGTGTACCCCTCGGGAACCTTGATGCCCAAGCGATCAAACAGCGCCCCCACGCAAGTACCCACCGGCACGCGAAGCACGCAGGGATTGGGCACACAGCCGTGAATGGTCAGCCATTTTTCAATAACCGGCTTGTTGTGACGCAACGCCGCCCGAATATTATATACTGTTTCCAGATTCATGACGATCACGCCAACCGTCATGGGAAGCTGTCCGGGAGGAACAAGCCTGCCCGTCGCTTCATAGATCAAATTGATCTCATCGCCCATGGGATAGACGTTGGGCAGCAGCTTGACAAATACGCCGGGAGCAAGCTCCTGACCGTCCGTCCAGTGCAGCGCCTTGCCCTTGGTTCCCTTGACGCTGAGCAGGCACTTGTTGATGCCTGTCATTTCCATGATGGCCTCAGCACCTTCCAGCACACGATACAGCCGCTCATGGATGAGCATATAGTCAGTATACAGAAGAGGCTCGCATTCGGCCGCATTGATGACCAGCGTGTTCGCGCCCTCGGCAAGTTTAGCAAACGAGGGGAAGCCCGCGCCGCCCGCGCCGACGATGCCCGCATCCTGTATGATTTTTTTTACTTCATTCAGTTCCACTGAAAATCTCCTTATTGGCTCATGCAAGCGACAGTCGCTTGCCTCGGCGTCAGTCGACGATACCAACCACGACCGCATCCACGGGAGCGGAGGTATTTTGCAATGCCAAGCGGGCACTGCTTCCCGTCGTCAGAAGCACCGTCTCACCGATGCCCGCACCAACGCTGTCCACGGCAATGATGTATTTATCCGTATCCTGCCCATTCTCAATCAGGCGAACCTCCAAAAACTTGGAGCCTACCAGCGAATTTTGCTTACGGGTAGACACGATATTGGAAATAACAATACCTTTTAACATGAATTTCCTCCGTCTTTTATTTGACCAGCGTTACGCGAGCGCCATTGCCGATACCAACGGCGTTGGCATCGTCAGTATCCACGTGCATTTCCAACGCGAACTTAGGGCTGACGCGGATCTGGACATCGAACCAACGGGTACGGCGGGTACCGCAACCGACGTCAATGTTGACGTAGTCACCGTCCGACACGCCAAAGCGTGCGGCATCATCGGTATGCATATGAATGTGGCGGTTGGCAATGATACAGCCCTTTTTGAGCGATACGATACCGCAAGGACCGACAATGATAATAGGAGCCGAGCCCTCAAGCGAACCGGACTCACGTACGGGGGGCTTTACCTTGAGGGTAAAGGAGTCGGTGCGCGAGATCTCAACCTGCGACTCTTTACGCAGCGGACCCAGCACGCGAACACCTTCAATGGCACGCATGGACGGACCGAGAATGGTTAACGTCTCCTTGCAAGCATACTGGCCGGGCTGGGACAGATCCTTAATGGGCGTCAGCTCATAACCCGCGCCAAACAGCGTTTCCAGATCCTCTTTGGAAAGGTGGATGTGGCGGTTGGAAATACCAACGGGAATATCGCCCTCACTTGCAGGAGCGGCAGGAGCAACGGCCTTTGGAGCGGCAGATACGCCCGCGCCGTTTTTCTCCAGATCAGCCAGCACTCTTTTTACCATTTCAGCAACGGTTGCTGCATTGTAATCCATAATAAATGCCTCATTTCTATATAATGATAAGTATCAACGAATATATTAAAATCCGATCATCGGAGTTGGTTGCAAATTCAGCGTCCCAAGGGACGAAAACGATTCAAGGTCGCGACAGCGCGGCACTATCGGGCGAAACGTAGCATCGCCTGTAAAAAACACGCCGCGGTGGGCGCGTGTGCGGAATATGCCGCACACGCGCACCGTAGCCCAAAGGGCTATGCGTTGTTTGATCAGATTAGCCGATCTTGGGCAGAACCTGCTCAACGTCACCATGGGGTCTGGGGATAACGTGAGTAGCAACGACCTCACCCAGGTTTGCAGCAGCAGCACCGCCTGCTTCAACAGCAGCCTTAACGGCACCGACGTCGCCACGAACCATGACGCTTACCAAACCGGAACCGATCTTCTCAGAACCGATAAGTACTACGTTTGCAGCCTTGCACATTGCATCTGCAGCTTCGATTGCGGCAACCAGACCGCGGGTTTCAACCATACCAAGAGCTTCCATTAGAAATTCCTCCATAATAATTTATGTATTTTTTTTGGAAAAACGAATTTTGTTTGTCACGCATTGTGACGATGCGCGCTTGCGCATAAGAGTGTTGCGCCGGATGGCGCGCCCGGATTTATGCCTTGGACTTCTTCAAGAAGCGAAGGATACCGGGATGGGGGCGCGGGATGACCTCGTGCAGCTTGACTACGCCGATTTCGGCAGCGGCAGCGACTCCGGCTTCCAGAGCCGCTGTAACCGCCGAGACGGAGCCTTCCACAACAACCGTTACCAGCTTGCCGCCCAGACGCTTTTCCGCACAGATGAACTGTACGTTCGCCGCCTTGAGCATGGCATCAAGACCGGTAATTGCAGCTACAAGAGCCTGCACCTCCAAGAGAGCGATTGCCTTGTCCTCCATAAGTCTCACCAACCGTCAGACTTATTTTACAGAGGGCAGAACCTTCTCCACGTCGCCATGGGGTCTGGGGATGACGTGAGTAGCAACGACCTCACCCAGGTTTGCAGCGGCAGCGCCGCCTGCCTCAACAGCAGCCTTAACAGCACCGACGTCGCCACGGACCATGACGCTTACCAAACCGGAACCGATCTTTTCAGAACCGATAAGTACAACGTTTGCAGCCTTGCACATAGCATCTGCAGCTTCGATTGCGGCAACCAGACCGCGAGTTTCAACCATACCAAGAGCTTCCAACATGAGAGTAATCTCCTTTTCTTTTGTTTGTTTTTATTTTTATTTTTTAATTTCTACTTTTGTTTGGGGCTTGCCCCGAGCTCAGATCGTTGAGCTCTTTCCCAGAGCATTCAGGCGAGCGAACCATTCGATCTGCTCATCCTGGCGCGGGATGATACGGGATGCGATGAACATACCGCGTGTTTCGGCTTCGTTCTTGCCTGCCTCGACCGCCATTTCAACAGCGGCGACGTTGCCCTCGAACTTGACGACCATGACCAGCGGAACTTCACACTTTTCCGCGTTGGCAGGTTTGTTTTTATCGATGGCGACCAGCTCGACATCAGCGGTTTTCAGTCCCTTATCAGCGACGACCACAGATGTGACAAAGCCGTAGCATTCGATCATTCCAAGAGCCATGTGTTACCTCCTCGGATCAGTCTGCGATATAGCAGATCTTGATACCTGCCTGAGATACGTTGACCTCCATGGCCTCGTTGAGCTTTTCCAGCGGGAAGGCGTGGGTGATCAGATCCTCGATCGGGATGTTCATCTCCTTGGCCTGACGCAGGAAGGCAACGGTGGTGGGGT
>JAFVZV010000054.1 GCA_017507985.1 Clostridia bacterium | reverse complement strand
GAGGTGAAAAATCCCACTTATTTTCATCAATCCATCAAGGACAGCCAATTGGTATACGCACTTCCTATCATGCATGAAGGAGAAATGATCGGCGCTGTTGTCGTGTCCTCTCCCAGTGCGCGGTGGATGGGACTACTCAACGTGATGTCGCGAACCATCGTCATGGCGAGCTTGTGGATTATGTTGGCAGCGCTCATTGCGGTATACTTTATTTCCGAGCGCGTTAGTGCGCCTTTGCGTGAAATGCGCCGTGCGGCCAAGGATTTTGCGGGCGGTAATTTTGACCGCAGAGTCGTTGTACACGGCAGCGATGAGGTTGCAGAGCTGGGTATTGCGTTTAATCAAATGGCGCAGTCACTGGAAAATTTGGAAAAGACCAGAAGCACTTTTATCGCCAATGTTTCACACGATCTTCGCTCGCCTATGACCACGATAGCAGGCTTTATCGATGCTATCCGCGACGGTGTAATTCCGCCGGAAAAGCAGGATTACTATCTGGGCGTGATCTCGAGCGAGGTGCATCGCTTGTCCCGCTTGGTTTCCTCGTTGCTTGACGTAACGCGAATCGAGGCAGGGGAGCGAAAATTTGTCATGGCGCCGTTTGATATTTGCGAGATGGGACGACAGATCCTTATTTCGTTCGAACAGCAGATCGATGAAAAACAACTGGCAGTCGAATTTTTATGTGACCAAGACAGCATGACGGTGTTGGCAGATCATGATGCCATTTATCAGATTTTTTATAATCTTTGTGACAACGCCGTTAAATTTTCGCAGAATGAGGGCATTTTGCGTGTCAGCATTTGCCGCGTTGGTGAAACGGATAAAAATAAAAAAAATAAGATTCAGATATCTGTATACAATCAGGGCATTGGCATTGCGGCAGAGGATCTGCCCATGGTGTTTGAACGTTTTTATAAGGGCGATAAAAGCCGCGGACTTGATCGGCGCGGCACGGGACTTGGGTTGTATATCTCCAAGACCATTATCGCCGCCCACGGTGAAGATATCTGGGTCACCAGCGTAGAGGGCAAGGACTGCCAGTTCTCCTTTACGCTCAAGGAAGCGTCACCCCAGTAAGCGCGGTGGCGAATCTATCGGTATCAAGGAGCGTTTATAGTATGAATGATCATCGTATTCCGGAAGAAGAAAACGCAATATCTCCGGACGAACAAAACAACGAAATGCAAAATAAGGACGAGTCTCTTACCGACAAAACCTTCTGTTGCGAGGAGAACAGTTCTTGTGAAGAATCCGAGCAAAAAGAGCAAGACGAAGAGATTGGAGCGAACGATCCGATTGAGGCTGCTACCGCGCCGGCTGTGCAGGAAAAGGTGGTCTATCGCTGGGACTATGCACAACAGCAGGCGGCAGATATGGCAGCCAATGCAGCCAAGCGCCGCCGGGGCATCCGCAATTATGCCATTGTGATGACTGCCTGCTTTGCTGTCAGCTTTTTGATTTTGATTGCCACACTCATGACAGGCTGGGGCGGACGCTTGACCTATCCTTCGGGCGAGGGCGGCTATCGGGAGATCTTTATTCGCGAAGAAGTCGATACCGATGCGCTGACCATGCAGGAAATATCTGCACGGGGAAATCAGGTCGTTGTTGGAATTTCGGTCAAAACGAACACGGGCAGCGGCGTCGGAACGGGCATCGTGATGACGTCGGATGGATATATCATCACCAATAGCCACGTTGTTCACGATGCAACAGAGATTTCTGTGCAACTGTATGACGGTGCCAAATACAAAGCGCAATTGATCGGGGAGAGTGAGATCGACGATCTGGCGGTTATCAAGGTCAATGCCAAAGGCTTGCAAACGGCAACGTTTGGCAAATCGTCCGATGCCCTGGTCGGTGACCGCGTAGTTGTGATCGGCCATCCTGCGGGTATGGAATTCGGCTGGACCTCGACCTATGGTCGATTGTCTGCCATTAACCGCGATGTGAAGATTCGTGAGACAGACGGTACACTGATCAAAAAAATGACGCTTATTCAGACCGATGCCAACGTCAACAGCGGCAACTCAGGAGGCCCTATGTTTAACGATCGCGGTGAGGTAATCGGCATCATCACGCTTAAGCTGGCGGGGAATTACGAGGGGCTTGGCTTTGCCATTCCGATCGATACCGCTATGCCGCTGATCACCGCTCTCAAAGAAACGGGAACAACGGATGGCGTGGAGTCGGGCGTTTCGTCGGCGCGCCCCCAGTTGGGGATTACAGGTGCTCATATTGAAAAAGGATCGTACTATCTTGTTACGCCGGACGGAAAACTGGCAACGCTGAGCCAAGCGCAGGCCGAGGTTGCGGAAGGCAGCTTCTGTGCTGAAACGACCGGATGGATGGTACTCAAGGTAGAGGAAAACGTCGACGCGTTTGGTAAGATTCTTGTTAATGACGTCATCACTGCGATCGATGGTGTGAGTATTACCTCTTTTGAGGTTTTGCGTGAATATTTGTACGATTGCAATGTTGGCGATACCGTGACGCTTGAATACGTGCGCGACGGTAATGCCTCAAGTGCCAGAATTGTATTGGGCGCAGGAAATTGATCAATATTGGTGGGAGCGTTGACCGTTCCCACCTCTAAAAATGATAGCGGAATAGCCGTGTGAAAGGATGAAAATATGAAACAAACGGACGCAAGAACGATGTCGTTCATCAATTTGTTCGCTGTGTTGGGTGCGTTGCCCTCGCTGTGCGAGCTGTCAGACGAAGCGCGCGAGATCATCGCCGGAAAGACCATTTCGCTTGGTATTGAAGTCAAGGGCGGTCCTGCGGGTGTCTTGCACTTTCAGGATGGTAAGATTACCGTCAGTGAAGGCTGTGACAAGTGTGACATCAAGCTCCCTTTCAAAAATCCCGAAAAATTCAACGGTATGATCGATGGTACCGTGACCCCCATCCCCTCCAAGGGCTTTACCAAAATCGGCTTTTTGCTCGGTCCGTTTATTAAATTGACCGATCTGCTTTCCAAATATCTTCGTCCCACCAAAGAGGATCTGGAGAATGAACAGTTTTATCGTACCTCAACCTTGCTGATGTTCCATGTGATCACGGGCGCTGTTGCCCAGATCGGTAACGAGGACAAGGTGGGCAAGGCGAGTGCATCGTATATCGTTGATGGCAATGTCCGCATGGCCATTACCGAGGGCGGCAAGGTCCTGACGGCAGCACATATTGCGGCCCAAAATCATCATTTGACTACGGTGCATACCGATACCGATACACCCATGTCACTGATGGAGTTTGAAGGTGTACATAATGCGCGAGGATTGTTTGACGGCGTGGCATCTTCCTTTACTTTGATTTGCGATGGCAAGCTGCGTATGGGCGGTATGATCTCGCAACTTGATAATGTAAACCGCATATTGGACCGCGTCGGTCTGTATCTTGCATAAGGAGGGAAGCGTATGCATCCGATTTATACGTTTGACAAAAGCATGGAGCTGATTCGCCGCGCAATGAATGTAATCCCGGCGGGTATTTATGGACATCTCGGACCTGCCGAGGGGTGCCATATTCCGATCGACGCTTATCCCAAGTACTGCGATCACGCCAAGGGCTCGTACTTCTGGGATGTGGATGGCAACCGTTTTATTGACTATATGTGTGCGTACGGTCCGAATATTCTCGGTTACAACGATCCCGACGTTGACGAAGCGGCTGCTCGTCAGCGCGAGAAGGGTGACTGCACGACAGCGCCTTCGCCTGTTATGATCGACTTTGCCGATCTGATGGTCGATACCGTCAAGAGTGCTGATTGGGCTTTCTTTGCTAAAAACGGCAACGATGTAACTTCGCTTGCGGTTATGACCGCCCGTGCCCACACCCGTCGCAAAAAAATCGTCTTTTTCAAGGGGTATTATCATGGTGTCTCTCCTTGGACGCAAAAGATCGACTATGCGGGTATCATGCCCGAGGATGTCATGCATAACATCTATGTTGACTGGAACGATGCTGATGCCTTACGCGAGGTGTTTGAAAACAACCGTGACCAAATTGCGGCTGTGATCGCTCAGCCGTATATGCACGGCAACTTCGCCGATAATAGTCTGCCTGCCAAGCAGTTTTGGCAGACGGTGCGTAAGCTGTGCGATGACAACGGAACGGTGCTGATCGTTGACGACGTACGCGCAGGCTTTCGCTTGGATATCGGTGGCTCCGACCACTATTTCGGTTTTGAAGCCGATCTGATCTGCTTCTGCAAGGCAATTGCCAACGGTTACAACGTGTCGGCACTGTGTGGTAAGGATTTTCTCAAAACGACCGTATCGGGCTTGTCCTACACAGGTAGCTATTGGATGAGTGCTGTGCCGTTCGCGGCCGGTATCGCCTGCATCGAAAAGATGAAGCGCATTGACTCGCCTCGCATCTTGATTGAAAAGGGTGAAAAGCTCAGAGCGGGTTTGATTGAAACCGCGACGAAGCACGGGCTTGATCTGCACGTGTCGGGCGTGCCGTCGCTGTTCTATCTGCGCCTGGCTGACGATCCTTCACTCATGTTGCATCAAAAATGGATCGCCGAGTGTGTCCGGCGCGGTGTCTACTTTACCAATCATCACAACCATTTCATCAACGCCGCGCTGTCTGACGAGGACATCCGCGAAACCATTGAGATCGCCGACGAAGCGTTCGTGGCGATCGGAAAGTAAACATAAAGTTAAAGGGGAGCTTCGTACAAGAAGTTCCCCTTACTTCATCTCTCGCTCCATATCCCGCAGAGCACCGTATAGCACATCCACGTCTCGTGGACGGTTGAACAGCCCAAAGCTGACACGCACGCCGCCACCGTCGGGGGTGCGCAGGGTTTTGTGACCAAGGGCGGCACAGTGATATCCTGTTCGCACGCAAATACCGCGATGCGCCAGATACTGCCCGATTTTATCCGCGGCGATACCGTCGCGGTGGAACATCAGCGTGGATCCCTCATGCTCAGGCAAATAGACGTGATAGTTAGGAAGTGACTGTAATCGCTCGTTCAAGCGTCGAAACAGCATACGTTCATGTGCCGCGACATCGGTTAGATCTGTGCGGTTAAGATAAGATACACCGGCGCATAGTCCTGCAATGGCGGGGGTAGGCAGTGTTCCAGCCTCGCCGCGTTCAGGCAGAAGATCAGGCATGGCGGCATCCAGCGACGCATAACCACTACCGCCCTCAATTAAAGTATCAGGAACAATTCTCTCGCCCAAAACAGCAAAGCCGCAGCCTTGAATGCCGTACATCCCCTTATGCCCGGGAGCGCACAGACCATCAATATGCATCGCTTGCATATCAATTGGCAAATGTCCGGCGGATTGTGAAGCATCCACCAAAAACAGCAAATGGTGGCGGTGGCAAAAAGCGCCGATCTCGGAAAGCGGCAAGTGAGCAGAGCAAATATTGGATTGGTGCGAGCAAATGACAGCCCGCGTTTGTGGCTTTAGCCGTGCGGCAATCCGAGCACAAATACGGGTCGGATTGCGAGCAAGACGCGCGTCTTCCTCTCCTACCATGGTAGGAAAGACATCGTAAGAAATGCGCCCGTCACGCGCAAGGCGTTCGATGGGACGCCATACGGCGTTGTGCTCCATGTCTGAAATCAAAACGTGATCTCCCGGGCGCAGAAGGCCTTTGATCATCCAGTTGAGAGCATAGGTGGCGTTGAGGGTGAAAACGATCTGTTCAGCCGAGGCTGCATGAAAATAATTTGCCAGCTTTTCTCGGCATTCGTAGATTTTGTCGGCTGCGGCTAACGCCATGGGGTGGGAGCCGCGGCCCGGATTGCCGCAGTAGTTGCATATACAGCGATCAACTGCCTCATAAACACAGCGTGGCTTGGGAAAGCTGGTAGCGGCGTTGTCCAGATATATCATGTTCATCGATGTGGTATCTCTTTTCTTCTGTAATATCACAGAATGCTCCACGCGTCCTGCGAATAGCGTCTGACGTTGATGTGGGTAGCGGACAGGATGGTACGAACGTTATTTTGTTGCGAAGCGGGAAAGGCGACACCGTAGCTGCATCCGCGTCCACTTTCTGAATCGGATTTGACAATATCCGCACGGATCGCGGCGCTGAGCAATGCACGCTGTGCGCGCTGGGCGGCGGTCATAGAGCCCACGACCGCAACCAATATTCCCCCATTGCTTGTTTGCTTGTTTGATCGCATGAATAGCACCTCCTTCCTCTTTCAGCATATGTCGGATATGGGAAAAAGGTGTCGAATAAGACGAAAGTGCGAGCGGTTCGCAAATAGTTTTTTTCGGAAATCGTTGACATACATTGACAGCTATGGTAAAATGTTGGCGGAATCATACTTAAAGGAGTTTTATCCATGGCAGACGATACGAAAATCAATCCGCATGCGGGGCATCGCGAGCGTATGCGAGTACGATTTGAAAAAGAAGGTGCAGATCATTTTGATTCTCATCAGTTGTTGGAAATGTATCTGTTTCCTGCGCTTCCGCGCCGCGATACCAATGAAATTGCTCACCGTTTGATCGCAAGATTTGGTTCTTTGGAAGAAGTATTTTTGGCGGAACATGAGGATTTGATCCAAGTCGAGGGCATCAGTCACAGAACGGCAAGTATGATTAAGCTGACTGCGGCGATTATGCGCCGTATGGTCATCGAAAGCTATCATCCTCCTAAGAAATACGATCACTTTGAAGATATTGTCCGTTATCTCAAAAGTATCTATACGGGAATTACCGTTGAGCGTGTGTACCTGCTGCTGTTTGACAACGGTATGCGTTTGCTGGATTGCGTATTACTTGACGAAGGTACGGTCAATCAAGCAAATATTAATGCCCGCAAGATCATGGAACATGCCATCAAGAAAAATGCCGCTTCTGTCCTTCTTGCCCATAACCATCCGCGCGGCGTAGCTATTCCGTCCTCAGAGGATATTGCAACGACGAACTTTATGTATAACAATCTCCAGTCCATGGGGTTGACGCTCATTGATCACGTCATCGTCGGGAAAGAAACGGTCATGCCTGTTCTCAACCGTCAGCAGGGAAATTTGCGTCCTTCACCCATTACAGGTAAGATTGATGAAGACTTTTACCGTTCGTTTTACGGCCGCTTTGATGAGCGCAGCAAAAGATAATATAATAAAAAATCCCGTTTGGCCATTGACATCGGTCAAACGGGATTTTTTATGCGGGGTCGAATTGGCTGTTATAAAGATTGGCGTAGAATCCGCCCTTGGCAAGCAATTCATCGTGCTTGCCTTGCTCAATGACATTTCCGTCCTTCATGACGAGAATTACGTCAGCATCGCGAATGGTTGACAGGCGGTGGGCAACGATGAAGCTGGTGCGTCCCCTCATCATGCGGGCAAACGCATCCTGAATCTTCAATTCGGTGCGTGTGTCGATGGAAGAGGTTGCTTCGTCTAAAATGAGCATGGGTGGCAAGCAAAGCATGATGCGTGTAATGCAAAGAAGCTGCTTTTGTCCTTGCGACAAGCTGCCACCGTCCTCGCCGATGACGGTATCGTAGCCATCGGGCAGTCTGCGAATGAAACTGTGTGCGTGGGAGGCGCGGGCGGCCGCGATGATTTCCTCATCCGTGGCATCCGGTTTGCCCATGATGATGTTATCACGAATGGTTCCTGAACGTAGCCACGTGTCTTGGAGCACCATACCGTAATTGCGGCGCAGAGAGTGGCGTGTCATATCGCGCAGATCTATGCCGTCGACACGGATGTTGCCTTCATTGACGTCATAAAAACGCATGAGCAGATTGATCAGCGTCGTCTTTCCGCAACCCGTTGGACCGACGATGGCCACGCGTTGACCGGGCTGTACCTTCAAGCAAAGCCCTTGGATCAAGGGGCGATCAGGGTTGTAGGAAAAATGCACACGCTCAAGTGTTACCTGTCCTTGGGCGGTTGCCATGGCGTTCTCTGCATCGGGAATTTCTGCAGGCTGTTCAATGAGATCGAAAATGCGATCGGCACAAGCAAGCGCGTTTTGCAGTTCGGTGACAACGCCGGAAATCTCATTGAATGGCTTGGTATACTGATTGGCGTACGTCAAAAAACAGGATAGCATACCGACGGTGAATCCGGTTGGATTGCTAAGGACTGCCAGCGCGCCTGTCAGGGCAACGCCTGCGTAGACCATCGAATTAATAAAACGAGTACAGGGATTGACGAGCGAGGAATAGAAGATAGCCTTAAGGGAGCATTTTCTAAGACGCTCGTTGACCTTGTCAAAATCACGCAGAGCCTCGTCCTCGTGCGCAAATGCCTTAACTACCTTTTGATTGCCGATCATTTCCTCGATCATGGCTGTTTGCTCGCCGCGTGTTTCCGATTGTTTTTTGAACATGTCGTGCGTGTGTGTGGCGATATATCGGGCAACAAATAGCGAAAGGGGCGTGAGCAGTACCACGACCAAGGTGATCAGCGGATGGAGGGTCAGCATGAAAACGAGCGTGCCGAGAATGGTCAAGACTCCTGTGAACAATTGAGTGAAACCAAGCAAAAGACCGTCGGCAAACTGATCGACGTCGGCAATGACGCGGCTGACGATCTCGCCCGTAGGCTTGGTGTCAAGATAAGACAAGGGGAGCCTTTGAATGCGACGGAAGGCGGCGCTTCTTGTGTCGCGTACAACCTCAAAGGTGATCTTGTTGTTCAGCATGCTCATCAGCCATTGCGACAGGGCAATGATGCCTGCACACAGTGCAACACGCAGCAAAAGAGGAAGTATAGCTTCGAAATTCACCTTGCCTTGTTCGATGATATGGTCGATGGCATCACCGATCACGATGGGAATATACAGTGTAAGGCCAACCGAAACGGCAGCAAGCAGTATGGATAGAAGAATGTGGACACGATAGCGGCGCAGATAACGCAATACTGTAGCGAGCGTTTTGCGTGTTTGTTTGGCGGAGAGCTTTTGCTTTGCCATATCAGACGCCCTCCTTTCTAAACTGCGATTCGTAAATCTCACGATAGGTTTCGCAGCTCTTCAAGAGCTCATCGTGCTTACCGATGCCTGCGACCTCGCCGTCGTCCAGAACAATGATGCGGTCGGCGTGTTGAAGAGAAGTTGCGCGTTGGGAGACGATAAATACCGTCGGGGCATCGGGCATTTCGCGCAAAGCACGGCGCAATGCCGCATCGGTAGCGTAGTCCAGTGCCGACGAGCTGTCGTCGAGAATAAGAATCTCAGGCTTGCGGACAAGAGCACGAGCGATGGTCAGCCGCTGGCGCTGACCGCCCGAGAAGTTGCGTCCGTTTTGCTCGACGGGTGCATCAAGCGCACCTTCTTTGCTTCGGACAATGTCCTGTGCTTGAGCAATGCGGAGTGCGTCATACATTTCTGTTTCCGTTGCGTTTTCGTTGCCCCAACGCAAATTGTCGCGAATGGTGCCGCGGAACAAAACCGCCTTTTGGGGGACGATACCAATGCGCTCGCGCAGGCGTTCGGTTGACCACTCCTTGACGGGGGTGCCGTTGACTCGTACTTCACCTTCGCTGACATCGTAAAAACGGGGAATGAGATTGACAAGTGTGGATTTACCCGATCCTGTACCGCCGATAACGCCGATGACTTCACCGCGCGCGGCCTTGAAGGTGACATCATGGAGAACCGTATCTCCTGCGCCTGCATATGCCATGCTGACGTGGTCAAAGCAAACGACCTCGCCCTGCGCTAAGGAGGGATTCTTGCCATTTTCTGGCATCACCATTGTAGGCTCGACCTCAAGTAAGCCTTGCACGCGGCGACCACAGGCGATGGCCTTGGTGATGGTGATAATCAGGCTGGCCAGCTTGATCAGCTCGACCAAAATCTGAGACATATAGTTATATAGTGCAATGACCTCGCCCTGCGAAATATCGCCGCTGTCTACCTGTAATGCACCAACGTAAATCAGAATGACGATGGCGAGATTGACAAGGGCATAGGACAGGGGATTGAGCAGTGCAGAAATGCGTCCGACGCGGTTCTGAACGGTTGTCAAAAGAGCATTACGCTCCTCAAAGGAGCTGACCTCGTCTTGCTCCTTACAGAACGCGCGAATGACGCGCACGCCCGTCAGATTCTCTCGCGTGCTGCCAGTGATGCCGTCCAGACGCTCCTGTACCTTCTTATAAAGAGGCAGACAGACGAGCATGATGCCGAATACCACGACTGACAAAACAGGAATGGTCACGGCAAAGACCGATGCACTTGTCGGGTCGACGGTGAAGGCCATGATCATGGCGCCGAACACAACGAAGGGGGAGCGAAGCACCAGGCGAAGCGTCAGATTGACGCCCGACTGTACCTGATTGACGTCGCTCGTCATGCGGGTGATCATGCTTGAGGTGCCTGCACGGTCAAGATCAGAATAGGACAGCTTGCCGATGTGGGAGAATAACGAATGTCGTACCTGCGCAGCAAAGCCGACAGCGGCACGAGCGGCAAAATATTGCGCGGTTACAGCACAGATCAAGCCAATGATGCCGAGAGCTACAAGCAACAGACAGTTTTTGTAAATGACAGCCTTGTCGCCGTTTACAATGCCCACGTCGATGATCTGCGCGACCACGAGCGGCACGAACAGCTCAAACGATGCTTCCAACAGCTTGAACAGCGGGCCTAAAATGGTCTCCTTTGTATATGGCTTCAAAAATCTCAAAAGTTTTCTCATGGCGTGCCTTTCCTTGGCAAATTCTTCATAATGTATAGTATATCATATTTTGAGGAATTTGAAAAGGATTTTTTTCTTTTTTTTGCCATGGCACTCTAAAAAGCATATTTCTCCCGTTTTTTTCATACATTGTATCATCGGTTACACCATAAAAAATCGGAAGTGCCATGGAAAGGAGCAATACACGCATGAATGATCATTACTTGCCCGAGGGGGCGCGGCTGGGGAGCGCCGAAAACAGGGAAGCCACCGCGACGATCAGCGCGCTGGAGCGGGCCATGAATACGGGAATGATACTGGAGGGCATCGCCACGCTGTGCGACCATTCGCTCAATCTGTACGTTGACGTCGGCGGCTTTGAGGGCTATATGCCGTATGAGGAAACGGTGTTCAATCCCGACGGACAGCCCATCAAGGATATCGCGGTCATCTCCCGCGTCGGCAAGCCCGTTTGCTTTCGGGTGCTGGGCGTCTTGCGGGACGGAGAGCGGGGCAAGCCACAGCTGTTACTTTCCCGTCGTGCAGCGCAGATGGATTGCTACCGCGAGTTTTTGAGTGCGCTGATGCCCGGGGACATCATTCCCGCCAAGGTCACGCACCTGGAGAGCTTCGGTGCGTTCGTGGATATCGGATGCGGCGTGGTGTCGCTGTTGAGCGTGGATTGTCTGTCTGTCTCCCGCATCAACCACCCCCGTGAGCGGTTATCCACGGGTATGAAGCTGCGCGTCGTAGTCAAAATGATTGACGCAATAAATAATCGCATTTTTGTTAGTCTGCGTGAGCTATTGGGCACATGGGAGCAAAACGCCGCTCGCTTTGAGGCAGGGCAGACGGTCACGGGTATCGTCCGCAGTGTGGAGGATTACGGTATGTTTGTCGAGCTTGCGCCCAATCTTGCGGGTTTGACCGAGCTGCGCGAGGAAACGCGAGAGATCGCTAAATCCTGGGTGGGGCAAAACGCCGCAGTCTTTATCAAGAGCATCGTCCCCGAGCGTATGAAGATCAAGCTGGTGCTGATCGACACCTTTGCCGGGGCTCGCACCCCCGCCCCGCTGACCTATTACATAGGCGACGAGGTTGAGCATATCGACCGCTGGGTCTATTCGCCTGTGGGATGCCGAAAACGGGTGGAGACGGTGTTTGAAGAATGATAGATAAAAGGGATGCCGCGTAGCATCCCTTTTTATATTAATTTTTATTCTCCGCATTCAAAAACTTGAGCGTATCGTAGATCGTCCGAATGGGAATGAGCTCAATGCCCTCGCACTTGATGGCGCGTTTTTCGATATTGCGATAGGGGACGATGGCGCGGCGGAAGCCGAGTCGGGCGGCCTCACGGACGCGAAGCTCCAGGTTAGACACGGCACGACACTCGCCCGAAAGTCCAAGCTCGCCCACGGCGATCAGATCGTCGGGGATCACGCGGTCGGTGTGCGACGAAATGAGAGAGAGGGCCATAGCCACATCGGACGCAGGCTCGTCGATGCGCAAGCCGCCGATGACGTTGATATAAACGTCGTTTTGCGAGAAACGAAGCCCCATGCGCTTTTCCAGCACGGCCAAAATGAGGCACAATCTGTTGTAGTCCATGCCGTTGTTGGTGCGTCTGGGGGCGGGGAAGACGGTGGGGGAAACAAGTGCCTGCACTTCTGCAATGAGAGGGCGCGTACCCTCCATGGTACACACGGCACAGTTGCCCGAGATGTTCTTGGGACGTCCCGCAAGCAGCATTTCGGAGGGATTGGAAACCTCGCAAAGTCCTGTGTCCGTCATCTCAAACACGCCGATCTCGTTGGTCGAGCCGTAGCGGTTTTTGATGGCGCGGATGATACGGTAGGACTGCTGACGCTCACCCTCAAAATACAGCACGGCGTCCACCATGTGCTCCAGTACCTTGGGGCCTGCGATACCGCCTTCCTTATTGACGTGACCGACCAGCAGGATGGAAATGCCTTCGCTTTTGGCTTTGGCGATGAGCGAAAGGGTGCACTCTTTGACCTGCGACACGCTGCCTTGCGTTGAGTTGGCCGTGTCGGAGTAAATGGTCTGGATGGAGTCGATGATCATAACGTCGGGCTTGACCTTGTCGGCCTGGGCGATGATGCGCTCCAGATTGGTCTCGGTCAGAATGAACAGATTGTTGCCGACGACGCCGAGTCGCTTGGCGCGCAGCTTGAGCTGACCGCCCGATTCCTCGCCCGATACGTACAAGACGCGATGCCCCTGACCGAGAGAGTCGCAGATCTGCATGAGCAATGTGGATTTACCGATACCGGGCTCACCCGAGAGCAATATCACCGAGCCCGTGACGAGACCGCCGCCGCCTAGCACGCGGTCAAGCTCGTTCATGCCGGTGGGAAAGCGCATATAGGAGGGCATGTCCAGCTCGTTGTAGGGAAGTGCCTCGCTCTCGGTGATCTGGCGCAGAGCGGCACGCTTGCTCGCGGCAGACGAGGTCGCGGCAGGCGCGGCTTCGATTACATCCTCAACAAAGGAGTTCCAAGCGCCGCACGTGGGGCATTTGCCCAGCCACTTGGGGCTTTTCATCTCGCATTCCGAGCAGATATAGATGGTCTTGGTTCCTTTCATGGCGTGCGTCCTCCGTTTCGGGCAGAAAATCAATCGTACTTTGCTTTATTATAAAGCATTTGGGATCGAAAATCAAGTCTTCGGGCAAGAAAACCTCGGTTTTTGACCACCAAGGCGTACTGTCGCTGTCCTTTGGCTGTTCTGTGAGTGTTTTTTGAATGGAATCAAACAATAAAAAGGCGATTTTTTGCTGATAATCTTTTCTTGAAAGATTGGCGCAATCCTGCTCGTTGGACAAAAATCCGCACTCGACGAGCACGGCGGGACACGTCAGACGATCGAGTAAAAAAATGCTTGAGTCCGCCCGCTTGATCTTGCGCGTATTGTCCGGCTGCAGTTGAGCCTGCACGTTCGTCTGAATGCGTTGCGCCAGCGCAGAGGATAGGGCGTGATTGGGTGAATAATAGACCTGAAGGCCTTTATATTGTGTTTGGGGAAATGCGTTCATGTGAATGCTGACGAATAGTGCGTCGGATGTTTTTTGACCGATATGCAGGCGCGCGGCAAGATCAAGTACCTTTTTACGCCCTTGGAAATCGGTGTTGCGATCGTAGAGTAAGACGTCCTCCTCGCGCGTCAATATGACATTGATGCCTTCGGCTTCCAGCATATCACGCAGGATCAAAGCAATGGAAAGATTGATGTCCTTTTCACAGATCTCTCGACCGTCGATATGTCCGATTGCACCGCCATCCTCGCCTCCGTGTCCGGCGTCAAGAATGACGGTACAGTATGTGGTGCCGGTGGGTGCCGAAACAGGAACAGCGCAGAGGACAGGTCTGTTTTGGTTTAAAAATGAAAATAAAAACACAAGTCCCGCCACAGCCAAAAGTAAAAGAAAAATAAAGGCGATATATTCGATCATACAGCGTACAGCCCGTTTTTTGCTATGGTTCATGATCATCCTCCGCGTGTTGTTTTCTCTACAACATATACGGAACGGGCATTTTTTATGCTTGAAAACACAGAAAGGGTGCCGCGATGCGACACCCTCTGTATGACATTTGCTTGAATTACTTGTGTGCTTCGAGATAGTTGACAACGTCGCCGATCGTGACGAACTTGTGGAACTCCTCATCTTCGATCTCAACACCGAACTTATCCTCGCACATCATGGCAAGGTCGTACAGCTCGATAGAGTTAATGTTCAGATCGCCCTTCAGTTCAGCCTCCATGGTGATGGTGCTCTCGTCAAGCTGGAGCTCCTCGACCAGCAGGTTCTTGAAAGTTTCAAACATTGGTTTGTCCTCCACATTTTGGTATGTAATATGGCAGTATCTGCATATTCGCGTATTATTATAGCCTATGATAGTGCATTTGTCAATGCTTTTTTTCATTCTTTTGAAAAAAGTTGACCTGTCACCATGTTTTGAAATAAGAAATCTCATAAAAAGGAAACTTGATAAAAATGATTTTTTTGAAAAAGACTTGCATTATTGTATGAAATCTGTTATAATAACTAAAGTGAGCAGCGTCGGGCTGCGAAACGAGGTCATACCAGTCGGGGGAGTAGCGGAGCCCTGTACCTGAAATCCGCTATAGCAGGGATGGATTCCTCTTTTGAGGGCTGACCGTTTTCGGTCTGAGTCGCATCGCTCGTGTTGAGAGATGGGTCTTGCGCAATCGGTGGCTGTGAACCATGTCAGGTGGGGAACCAAGCAGCATTAAGCAGTTTAGCCGGTGTGCCGCGAGGGTGCCTGTTTTGAGCGAGGGGGGCGTGCCTCGCGACGGCGTGACGTTCGACAAAGAGGTGTATGGTCTCGTTTTACAGCCCGGTCTGCTCTATTTTTATACGCACGCGGAGGAAAATCATGAAGATTGGAGTCAGCAGTTACAGCTTTCGTCGCTATCGAGGCGCGACGGGCGCATCGCTTTTGGATGTCTGCCGTAAAGCGAAGAAAATCGGATTTGATGCGATCGAATTTATCACGCTGGACGGCGAGGATCATATCGCGCAAGCCAGGGAGCTGCGCGCACTTTGCGACGAGCTGGGTCTGGAGATCAGCGCTTATACCGTCGGTGCCAATCTGATGTCCGAGAATATCGATGCCGTCGTCGAAAATTTACTTTATTGTGTCGACGTGACCGAGGCGTTGGGAGCTAAGATCATGCGTCACGACGTTTGCTATTCGCTGCCCGAGGGCGTGAGTTGGGAGACTGCGGTCGAGCAAATGGCTCCTCACATTCGCCGTGTGACCGAATATGCAAAGAGCAAGGGAATTCGCACCTGCACCGAAAATCATGGCTTTATTTTCCAGGATAGCTGCCGTGTCAAAGCGCTGATCGATACGGTCGGTGACGATAATTATCGTTGGCTGGTCGATCTTGGTAATTTCCTTTGCACGGATGAGTCGCCTTTGTCTGCTGTTCGCACGGCGGCACTGTATGCCATTCACGTGCACGCCAAGGACTTTATTTTCCGTTCGGCTTCCATGCTTGATCCCGAGGGATTTATTCGTACCCGAGGCGGCAATTTCATTCGTGGAACGGTGCTCGGTCATGGCGTTGTGCCGCTTGCCGAGTGCGTGAAGCTGCTTAAGGATAGCGGCTATGACGATACGCTATCGTTGGAATTTGAAGGGCTTGAGGATAACCTTCCCGCACTGGAGATGGGCTATCGCACGCTTCAGAGATTGACAGCAATTTAACCACAAATATTAAACGTAAGGAGACGTGAGAAGTTATGCATCAGGCATTATATCGCAAATGGAGACCGCAGACGTTTGAGGACGTATGCGGACAGGAGCACATCACGTCCATTTTGAAATATGAAGCGGATCACGGCGCATTCAGCCACGCCTACTTGTTCTGTGGCTCGCGCGGAACGGGTAAAACAACCTGCGCCAAAATTTTGGCAAAGGTGGTCAACTGCGAGCATCCCGTAAACGGCTCGCCCTGCGGTGTTTGCAGTGCCTGCTGCGCTATTGACAGCGGAGCGGCGACAGACGTGCTTGAAATGGACGCCGCCTCTAATAACGGCGTTGATAATATTCGCGACATCCGAGACGAGGTCGTGTTTGCCCCCAATGTACTTAAATATCGTGTGTATATCATCGACGAGGTACATATGCTGTCGGGCAGCGCATTTAATGCGTTACTGAAAACGTTGGAGGAGCCGCCTGCCCATGTCGTGTTTATTTTGGCTACGACAGAACTGCAAAAGCTTCCTGCGACCATTATTTCGCGTTGTCAACGCTTTGATTTTCGCCGTATTGCTACGCCCGTATTGCGCGATCGCCTATTGCACATTGCTCGGGTGGAAGGCATCACACTTGACGAAGAAGCCGCAACGTTGCTTGGAAAGCTGGCGCAGGGCGGTATGCGCGATGCCATCTCGCTTTTAGAGCTTTGCGCAGGGGCACGTCGTCCCATTACGACTGATTTGGTCAACGAAACGGTAGGATTGACGGGCAGAGAAGCCTTGCTTTCAACTGTCCGTGCCATTGCCGCGCGTGATTATGATGCGTTGTATTCCCGTGTGGCTGATGTCGTACAATCTTCGATGGATCTCGGTGTATTCTGGCAGGATCTGATCTCAATCTACCGCGATATGCTGGTGGTCAAGACCACGCCGCGCTATGCCGAATATCTTGATTTGACCGACGCAGAATGTCGACAGCTTCGCGAGGTCAGCGGTCTGTTTTCCAAGGAAACGATCCTGTATCACCGCCAATTGCTGGACAGTGCTTATTTGACTATGCAAGGGGCCAACGCGCTGAAACGCGTGACTGCTGAGTTGACGCTCACCCGTATGTGTGATGAGTCTCTTAGCACGACCAATGAGGCGCTGTTGTCTCGTATGTCCAAACTGGAGGAAATGTTATTGTCAGGTCGCTTTACTGTATCGAAAGCAGAGCAGGATGCAGAGCCGATATCTGCACAGATGACCGAAAATGCTGCTGAATTACCTAAAGCAACAAAAGAAGAAGAGTCCGCAGCCGTAATTCAAGCAAAAGAAGCAAAGACGGCACCCATGCCGCGTACCAAGCCTCAAGCCGCCCCTGTCGATACAAGCGGAAAGCGCGTGCTTCGTCCGCTGCGTGCATGGCAGGAGGTCGTGGAACGTGTGACGCGGCAGGATGGCATGACGGCCTCCTTCCTAAAGTCGGCACAGGCCTATACCGAGGGAGAGCAAACAGTCATTGTTCGCTTTGAAAACGATTTTATGCTTATGATGCTCAATCGTGGCGATGCCAAGGATCTGCTGCGCGGAGCGCTGTCTGTTTGCCTGCAGCGCGAGGTCAAGGAAAAGGATCTCATATGCGAGGTCAAGCCAAAGGTGAGCGAGGTAAGTGCGCTCGATGAGATCATCGAAGAACTGGATCAGGATTTTTTATAATATTACATAAAATAAAGGAGAAATCACTATGAGAGCAAATATCCCGAAGGGCATGGGTGGCCCCCAGAATATGCAGGCAATGCTGCGTCAGGCACAAAAGATGCAGGAGGATATGGCCAATCTGCAGGCTGAGCTGGATGCCAAGGAGTATGACGTCAGCGCGGGCGGCGGTATGGTCAAGGTGCGCATCAATGGTAAAAAGGAGATCCTTGCTATTGATATTAAGCCCGACATCGTCGATCCCGACGATATCGAGACGCTGTCCGACATTCTCGTCGCGGCTGTCAACCAGGCTATTTCCCAGGTCGAAACGACCAACACCAATGAAATGGGCAAGATCACGGGCGGCATGAATATGCCCGGTTTGTTCTGATATGGCCGAATATATGGAATCCCTCCAGCACTTAGCCGAGCAATTCGGCAAGCTGGAGGGCGTAGGCCGTAAAACGGCCATGCGATTGGCCTATTCTGTCGTGGATATGTCGGTTGAGGACGCGACCGCTTTTGCCGACGCCATTCGCGTCGCCAAGGAGCGCATCCATCTGTGTCCCGTCTGCCAAAATCTGACCGACAGAGAGCTGTGCCCCGTCTGCCGTGACGACTCGCGCGACCGCTCCACCGTCTGTGTCGTGGCCGATGCCAAGGCCGTGCTGGCTATGGAGAAGGTCAGAGAATATCGTGGTGTGTATCATGTTCTGCACGGGCTGATTTCGCCCATGAACGGCGTCACGCCCGACAATATCAAGATCCGCGAGTTGCTCACCCGCGTGGGCGAGGGCGAGGTGGAGGAGCTGATCGTTGCCACCAACCCCACCATCGAGGGAGAGGCGACGGCCATGTATATCTCGCGCCTGATGAAGCCGCTGGGCGTCAAGGTCACACGCTTGGCCTACGGTATCCCCGTGGGCGCCGATCTCGAATACGCCGACGAGGTGACACTGTGCCGCGCACTTGAGGGAAGACGAAGCGTGGAGGATTGAGTGATGATCTTCCAAAATGTTTCTTCTGTTCCCGTTCTTTTGACAGTTCAAGGCCAAGAAATACAACTTGCCCCAGGTGAATCCCAAGAGATTGTATGCGATCAAAACATAATGTTCACGTTGCGTCACGTAAATAAAAGTACGTCGCTTTCGGAGGACGAGATCGTCAAGGATATGAGTAATGGGTCAATCGTAGCGACCGCTCTATCTTCGTATCACCCGCCATATTTCCATATTAACTTGGACAGCACGTACCATTTGAACAATGAGGAAATGTCCTTGGTCCAAATTCGGCAGCAAGAGCTATCACCGTGTTATGGCGTGATGTATGATAGGTTATATCCTGTTATAAGCTCCGGTACTATAACGGAAGTGAATTATTCTTTTTCAGAAAAGGCAGAGTTTACAGAGCTTTACTTGCGTGCATCGCATCGCTCACACAGAGCAGGGCGAATCTTCAAAAAGATATTGATCGTCTTAGGCATTATCGCTATTCCTATTGTGGCTGTTGCAACGCTTTTTGGTGGCATTCTTGGCTTGTTAAAATGTGTTTTGTCTCTGGCACCCGTTGCTGTACCTTGTGCCATGGTTGGGCTGTTGTCCAAAATTTCAGAGCGCATAGATGGTAAAAAAATCGAAAATTTTGAGAATGAGAAAATCAAGAAGAACTTTTCCGGAAGTTTTAAAGAGTTTTAGGTAAGACGAAGCGCGGAGGATTGAGTCGGTTTCTTACGAAAGGAGGCTGCTATGAAGAGCAAATATCTTTGGATCACGTTGGGCGTTGTTTGTGCAATAGCAAGTATCTTGGTTATGGTGTTTTACGTATATCCTCGTCAAAAGGCTCTGTCCGCGACGGAGTGGTATGAAGAAGATATCAGAGAAGTTGCAGGCGAGTATATGAGCACGATCGTTACGGCGGATCAAAAGGTTCAGCCTTATAAGTACCAATATTTCGATTACGATAAGACGATCGAATCAGAGAATCAAAACCGCGAGGACAAGCAATATCCGTTTTCCGCGGTCGAGGTTCATATCCGCGTTGACGGGCAGAAATATCAGTTGTATCTTGTCGTCGATGAAAGCGGAGCGTTGCGCGTGCAAACGCACAAGGTTAAGGATTGACTCCTTCAAAGGTAACGAATTTATAGTAAACTCCGCGCCAAACGGTGCGGAGTTTTATTTGTAACACGTTCAAAATGTCAGCAGGCAAATTTGGGTGAAGCCTTGACTTTTTCGACTGTATTTGCTATAATTTTAACGATTAATTGCATGGAAGGAGGAATGCGCGATGAAGCTGCTTGCGCGCTATTTGCGTCCGTTTTACGGCTCGATGCTCATAGGACTTATCATCAAGATCATGGGCACGTTGGTCGAGCTGGTCATACCGTATATCCTCAGCCATATCGTGGACAACGTCGTTCCTACGGGCGAGCTGAAGGCCATTCTGTTCTGGGGTGCTATGATGCTTGGTTGTGCCTTGCTTGCCATGATCTTCAACATCGTGGCTAACCGTATGGCATCCCGTGTCGCGCGGGAGGGTGCGCGTGCGATCCGCCACGATCTGTTTGAGAGCACCATGCGGCTGTCTGGTCGGCAGACCGACCATTTTACCGTTCCAAGTTTGGAATCCCGCCTGACCTCCGATACCTATAATCTGCATCACTTTATCGGTGTGATGCAGCGTCTTGGCGTTCGTGCGCCCATCTTACTGCTTGGCGGCATCGTCGTCACGATGGCGCTGGATCCCGGCCTGACGCTCGTCATGATCGCCATACTGCCTTTGATCGCCTTGACGGTATGGCTCTTGTCCTCTCGCGGTATTCCTCTGTATACCAAGGTCCATCGTGCGGTGGACGGCATGGTGCGTGTCGTGCGTGAGGACGTGCAGGGCATCCGCGTCATTCTCGCGCTGTCCAAGCAAAAGTATGAGCAGGAGCGCTATGACAAGGTCAACCGCGCCCTGGTCGACGTTGAGAAAAAGGCGAGCATCACCATGGCCGCGACCAACCCTCTCATCAGCATGTTTCTCAATCTGGGCTTGGTGGCTGTTATCGTCGTGGGCGCGTTTCGCGTTCAAGGAGGTTTGTCCGAACCGGGTAAGATCATTGCGTTTATCCAGTATTTTATGCTCATTTCCAACGCCATGCTGTCCATCACCCGCATTTTCGTGATGTATTCCAAGTCGGCAGCGTCGGCAGAGCGTATCAGTGAGATTTTGAATACTCCCCACGAGCCGACGGTACATCGTGAGGAGCAGTATCCCTCCAAGCAGACGGACGCTCATATCACGTTTGACAACGTCAGCTTTTCTTACAACGGCCGATGCGACGATTTGAAAAATATCAGCTTTTCCTTGCCTCACGGCGGGACGTTGGGCATCATCGGTGCGACGGGCAGCGGTAAGACCACGCTCTTGTCCTGCCTGATGCGGTTTTACGACGTCAGCAGCGGCGCGGTGTATATGGACGGCAGAGATATTCGAACCATGACCAAGGATGAGCTGCACGGCAACCTCGGCGTCGTCATGCAGAACGATTTTATCGTGCGGGACACGATCGCCGAGAATATCCGTTTCGGCCGTGATATTTCGAATGAGGATATCCGCCGTGCCGCGCGCATCGCCCAGGCAGACGGCTTTATCAGCGAGCTGGCAGACGGCTACGATCACGTGCTGACTGCCAAGGGAACCAACGTCAGCGGCGGCCAGCGTCAGCGCATTTTGATCGCCCGCGCTCTGGCGGGGTATCCGCACCTGTTGCTACTTGACGATTCTTCCTCCGCTTTAGACTATCGAACCGACGCCGATCTTCGTACCGCTATCCGAACGGAGCTGACGGATACGACTGTCGTCGTGGTCGCACAGCGCGTCAGCTCGGTACAGCACAGCGACCTGATTCTGGTGCTTGATGAGGGCGCCGTGGTCGGTGCAGGGCGGCACGAGGAATTGCTAGAGACGTGCGATATTTACCGTGAGATCAGTGAGTCACAGATGGGAGGTGGCTTCCTTGAATAAACCTTCTCCCATGGGACGCTCGGCAAACAAGCCAGGCGCTGCGCCCGAGACAAAAATGGACCGCGGCCGTCGCGCGCGCGTTTTTCGCCGTATGCTCAAATATTTACTGCGATACAAATGGTTGGTGCTGTTGGCGTTTTTTATGATGCTTGCGTCCAATGCGCTGGCTCTGGTTGGCCCACGCTTGTCCGGTATGGCGATCGACGCGATCAATCTGAAAACGGGCGTGGATTTTGACAGCGTATTTTTGTATAGCGCGGGTATGGTCGCGGTGTACCTCGTTTCGGCCCTGCTTGGGTATCTCACCGCCGCGCTGATGGTGCTCATCAGCCAAAAGGTCGTTTATACCATGCGCCGCGACGTGTTCAATCATCTGATGACGCTGCCGGTCAATTACATCGATGCCCACGCGACGGGCAATATTGTCAGCCATTTGTCTTACGACATCGATACCATTAACGCCTCGCTCTCGCACGACGTGGTGCAGGTATGCGCCAGCGCCGTGACCGTGGTCGGATCGCTCGTTATGATGCTGATCATCAAGCCCGTGTTGCTTTGCGTTTTTCTGATTACAGTCCCTATTTCGCTGTTATTCACCCGCTATAAGACCAAGAAGATCCGCCCCTTGTTCAAGGCGCGGTCTGCGCGTCTGGGCGAGCTTAACGGCTTTGCCGAGGAGATGCTGTCAGGACAAAAAACCATCCGCGCGTACGCACGCGAGGAGTCGGTCGTGGCACAATTTGACTGCCACAACGATGAGGCAGTGGAGGCCTATTATCGGGCGGATTATCAAGGAGCGATGATCGGTCCCACCGTCAACTTTATCAACAATCTCTCCATTGCGCTGATCACGACGCTGGGCGGTATCTTTTATATGCTGACGCTGAGCATGGGAGACGCACTATCGCCCGTGTTCTGCATCGAGCTTGGCGCCGTGTCCTCGTTTATCCAGTACTCACGTAAATTTTCGGGTCCGATCAACGAATTTGCTAATATTCTGAATGAATTGCAGTCCGCTATGGCGGCGGCCGAGCGTGTGTTTACGTTGCTCGACGAGCCGTCCGAGGTGCCGGATACCATTGACGCGACCGAGCTGAAGGATGCGGATGGCGAGGTGACGCTGGATCACGTTCGCTTTGAGTATACGTCAGATCGTGAGATCATTCACGATCTGTCCCTTCATGCGCCGAGAGGAAGTCTGATCGCCATCGTCGGCCCTACGGGTGCGGGAAAAACGACCATCATCAATCTGCTCATGCGCTTTTACGACGTGGATGGCGGCGAGATCCGTTTGGATGATATGCCGATACCGTCGCTCACGCGAGACTCGCTTCGCGGCGCGTACACCATGGTTCTCCAGGATACGTGGCTGTTTGAAGGAACCATCTATGAGAATATCGCCTACGGAAAGCCGGACGCCACCCGTGAAGAGGTCGAGGCCGCCGCAAGGGCCGCGCACATCGACACGTTCATTCGCTCGCTGCCCAATGGCTACGACACCGTGCTGTCGGATGACGGCGTTAATCTCTCCAAGGGACAAAAGCAGCTCATCACCATCGCGCGTGCAATGCTGCCAAAGACCTCTATGCTGATCATCGACGAGGCGACCTCCAACGTTGATTCGCGGACCGAGAAGAAGATCCAGGAGGCTATGCTCTCACTGATGGAGGACCGCACCAGCTTTGTGATCGCCCATCGCCTTTCTACCATTCAGAACGCTGATCGTATCCTCGTGATGCGGGACGGCAACGTCGTGGAGCAGGGAACGCATGAGGAGCTGTTGCGCATGGACGGCTTTTACAGCTCGCTGTATCACGCGCAATTCCGCTGAAACGAAGAGTATCGCAAAAACTTTTAAAAATATGTTGTAATTTCTCCAATTATATGTTATACTATTTAATCGACCATTTGATCGATGATAAATCGCACATGAAAGGGGGTAATTTATCCCATGTTGGAATTAAAACACGTATCTTACGTCGTTCCCGCGGAAAACGATTCCACGGAAACGAAGGAAATATTACATGACGTCAGCTTGACCATCGACGAGAGATTTGTGGCCATCACCGGTCCTAACGGCGGCGGAAAGTCGACGCTGGCTCGCGTCATCGCCGGTATCGCACAGCCCACCTCGGGCGAGATCTGGCTGGACGGCCAAAACATCACAAATCTTGGTATCACCGAGCGTGCTCGCCTGGGCATCAGCTTTGCTTTTCAGCAGCCCGTCCGCTTCAAGGGTATCACGGTCAACGACCTGATCAACCTTGCGGCAGGCAAGAAACTGTCGGTAGCTGAAGCCTGCGAGTATCTCAGCGAGGTCGGCCTCTGCGCCCGTGATTATATCAATCGCGAGGTCAACGCCAGCCTTTCGGGCGGTGAACTCAAGAGGATTGAGATCGCGACCGTACTGGCGCGCGGCACCAAGCTGTCCGTCTTCGACGAGCCCGAAGCAGGCATCGACCTTTGGAGCTTTGGTAACCTTATCAACGTCTTTGAGAATATGCACGAGCGCCAGGGCGGCTCTATTCTGATCATTTCGCATCAGGAGCGTATTCTGAATATTGCAGACAAGATCATCGTCATTGCCGATGGCAACATTACGGCGGTTGGTAATAAGGACGAGGTGCTGCCCGAGCTGCTCCGTTCCTCTGCGGCGTGCCCCACGCTGCTCCAGAAATTGTCGTAAGGAGGGAACAGATATGAGCTTGAATGACATTCAAAGACAGCTTCTGCGCGAGATCGCAGATCTGGAAACCGTTCCCAAGGGCGCGTATAACATCCGCGCTAACGGCGAGAGCGCAGGCCGTTCCACCACGGCCAACATTGACATCGTAACCAAAACGGACAAGCCCGGCATTGATATCATCGTCAAGCCCGGCACCAAAAACGAAAGCATTCACATTCCCGTCATCATCAGTCAGCATGGTTTGAAGGAGATGGTCTACAATGATTTCATCATTGGTGAGGATGCCGACGTGACCATCATCGCGGGCTGCGGTATCCACAACTGCGGCGATCAAGATTCCTCTCACGACGGTATCCATTCCTTCTTCGTCGGCAAAAATGCCCGCATCCGCTACGTGGAAAAGCACTACGGTGACGGTGACGGCATCGGCGGTAAGATCATGAATCCCACGACGGTGATTGAGCTGGCCGAGGGCGCAGTTATGGAAATGGAATCTACCCAGATCAAGGGCATCGACTCCACCTCGCGCAAAACTGAGGCAAAGTTGGCGGACGGCGCGTCGCTGACCGTTCGTGAGAAAATCATGACCCACGGTGAGCAATTAGCCGAGACTGATTTTGCAATCGATATGGACGGCGAGGATTGTGCTTGCCATCTTATTTCGCGCTCGGTCGCCAAAGACAAGTCGCGTCAGATCTTCCGCTCCAACGTCAAGGGCAACAATCGTTGCACGGGACACTCCGAATGCGACGCCATCATCATGGACGATGCGTTGGTCAGCGCTATTCCCGAGATCACGGCAAGCCATGTGGACGCAAGTCTGATTCATGAGGCAGCCATTGGTAAGATTGCAGGTGAGCAGCTGATGAAGCTGATGACGCTGGGTTTGACTGAAAAGGAAGCAGAGGAACAGATCGTTAACGGCTTCTTGAAGTAATCAAATAAAAAGTCAGGGCGGATGCAATTGCATCCGCCCTTTGTAATTGAATATTATTTTGCTTCTTTGGTGTATTCCATGACAAACTTGGAGATACTGCCGCCCCAGCCTTGGTTCGGATCGCTGTTACGCAAACGAACGTAGACGGTGGTCGAACCGTAGGACAGCAGATTGATCTTGATTGCTTTTTCGTTGCCTCCGGTGATAAGATGAGGAATCTTACCTCCTTGCGAGTAGTCGGCTACGATCTCAAAGTTCGTACCGTCCGAACTGGCCTCAAGGATGTAGTTTTGCGATACGTAGAAGGTAAAATTGGCTGTAAGCATATCCTTGACATCATAGGCGTAAATCAATTCGCTTGCATGGTCGCAGTAGCGAAGACCGTTGTTGGCACCTGCACTATTGAATTCAATGAATTCGTTATCTTCACCGTCGGAGTTGGTCATGACCGTTCTCTTATAAGTGGAGATACCATTCTTGGTGGAAACGAGATATTTGCTCTCATCGGTCGCGCTACTGCCGTCCTTAGAAGGAACGATCTCGGTAGAGGTGTTATTCTTGCCGGGAGCTTGATCGACCTCAGGGGCATCCTTACCATCGATGGTGTAGCGAATGGTGATTCTGGAAATGGAGCCGCCATGACCACCTGTAAAGCTGGTATTGCGCAGACGAACGTACAGCTCATCATCCAGCTCGTCAATTTGGTTGGGATAAACTGCAACAACGGTTGCATTGTCTGCATTGGTGATGCGATCAACCTTGCCGCCTTCGGAGTAGTCGGCAATGATGGTCCAGTCCTCACCGTCGGGAGAAATCTCAAAGATGTAGTTTTGTGCGATGTTGAAATAGTAGCTTGCGTTTTCGTACTCAGTCAGATCAAACTTGTAGATCAGCACACCGTCATTGTCGCAGTAACGGACACCCGAGTTGACGCCTGCTGTGTTGTGAATGAGATAGTCCTTGTCCTGATTTTCTTCGTTGGTCAGGATGGAATGTTCGGCAAACTGCGTGTTTTGGGAGGAAACAGCATTTTTGTCGTTGCCGAAGTTGATGGTAACTTCCAACGGATCAACATTGCCGTCAAACATGATCAGTACAGAATGGCTATCCTCGTCGTAGGTGTACTTGAGAATGGAAACATCCATAGATGTCTTGGTATTGAATACGTCAATACTCTGAGGATATACATCATCGGGAAGCAAAATGCGGTTGGAGATGATGGTATTGCCCGCGCTGGTGATCGTGTAGGTCATCTGCTTTGCAGTTTCGGACAGAGATCCATCCTGAATATGACCTGCAGTATAGCCGAGGCGGGGAACGGAAAGATCAACGTCGGTAATGTCGCACATTACGATACTATCGTTTTTGCGGATGATCGGATCTTCAAGCACGGTCAGCTCGCCGCTGTACAGGTTGATGTAAAGACCCTCCAGCTCCTGATCCGTATTGTATGCGTGAGCAGCTACGATATTGCCACGACGTACAGTCATCAGATCGCTTCCGCAGTAGTCATAATCGGTGTACTGCAGTGCGTATTCGGTCAGCGAGCGGATCATTTCGGGACCAAAGCGGTTGCCGGAGAAAAAGGCAGAGGGAAGACCGATGGCAATGAAGCTACCGTCGCCTACGCTTTCGTCGATACCGATGACACTGTCACCAACTTCCAAAATGGGATTGGAAGCGCCCTCAAAAGCAATGGTGAACTTGCGATAGCTGGCTGCCAGCTTTTGACCATCGAAATAGTCATCGATCAGATATTCGGAGCAAGAGAACAAATTGTCTCCCGACACGGTCGTGGTTTCGATGTCTTCCAGACCCAAATGCTTGAGCAGATTATTCAAAGGAGTAACGTCATCCTTCCAGAAGAAGTAATCATCAACATCCCAGTATTGGTTGGAACCGGAAATGAAGAGCAACGTGCCGCCTGCCTTGACCCAATCGGCAATGGCAATGTTGATCTTTTCATCCAGGGGAACGTTGGAATCAAAGCTGACGATCAAGACAGTCACGCCTTCAAGATCGGCGGCGGACTCGATCTGATCCATAGACTTCATCTTGGTGGGAATACCGTCGCGGACAAGGGGGGCAAGAATACCGTACAGACCGTCGGTCGTGTTAAATGCCCAGTTTTTACCCGTATTCATCCAAGACAGCGAGTCAGAGATCAGATAGGTGATACCGGGAGTACCTGCCTCAATGGTGATGGGCTTGCCGCCGATGTTATTGAGTGCCTCAAAGATCTGCGACTGAATGGTACGATAGTTGTTGGAAACGTTGGCAAACGCGCGGTTAACCCAAGGAAGGATCTGGAAACGGTTGATCTCGGGCTGCAACAGCGATGCCGCGATGGACTGACGATAGAAATATTGGCAGTCCGCCTCGGTAGCACTCTCATTATCCATCATCGGGTCGGCCAGAGCATAGAAATTCAGACCCTCGACCGAATCCACGTAAGACGAATATTCAATGAATGCATTGGTGAAGTTATCGGTAAAGTTGGAGGCGCGGTAGGGGAAGGCGGTGTTGTGCGTATCCGACCAGGTCTGGCCGATGACACCGTCAAGCGCGCCCGTTGCGACGTAGTGGTTCAGACCTGCATCGATCGCCCAGTCGGAGTAGTTGACCGTGCTGTGAGTTGCGATGTAGACCTGCGTCGTGGGAGAAAGCTCCTTGATACGGGCGGACAACTCGATGATGATACGTTCAAACAGATAGGTTTTGAGCAGATTGGCTTTAAGCATGTTTTCTGCCGAGGAGGCGGGATCCTCCCATTCCTCGCCATAGTAATCCTCCCATTCTTGCTTGAAGGATTCGGAATAGCCGGCGGATGCCCACATCTCAGGCTCCTCCAGTGCAATGGTCTGGGGGTGACAAGCAATGATGACGGGCTCGAGCATTTCCTCCCAAACGTATTCGATCCAACGCTCGGTGGGAACCATGTAGTAGGAGCCGCCTGCAGGGTGCTCCAAATATTCACCGGCACTGTTGGTCTGAATATCGTCTTGGCGCTTCAGCGTTTCAACGTAGGTTTTGGTCGCGCGGTTGATGGCGATCATCATATCCACAACGTAGGTACCGGGCTTATACCAGTCAGCAAAGTTTTTATAGTTTGTGGAATAGACCATAACGGAATCCGAGTGGATGCCGTACAGCTCGGAATACATGGTGCTGGTCTGGAAGGTGGTCATGACACCGTCGATCTCAAGACCCTTGTACTCCTGAACGTACATACCGTCCTTGATAGAATAGGTCGGCTTGACGTACTCCAGGGGCGTCGTGGTCGGCTTATTCTGATCGGGGTACATAGGAAGCTCGGGACCAAAGGGATTGACGATGGGAGGCTCGTAAGTATTCTTCAAAGAAAGATTGGCAGAGATGGTAAGGGAACCTTCCTTGCCGCCTTTTTCCAGAATGTTGTTGATAAAGTAGGTCACCGCTTCAGCGGTTGCAGCATCGTCGTAGCCGATGATGACGACACGGTTGTTGGTGAACGAGATGATGTACTGGTTTTCGCCCAACTGCGCGTGTGCATCCACGCTTTCAGCGCGGTTGGTACGGCCGACCAGGATCTCCAGCGTGTCGGTGGGCACGGGATCATTACGATTGACGTAGTCATCGCTGATGGGGACTTCTTTCAAGCCCGTCTTTTCTTTGATGGCTGCGCAAAGGCGAACGGCCGTCGTTCTGATTTCCGTCGATGCGCCGTCGGGGCGGACAACAGTGTAAGTCATTTTGCCGTCTTGAATCAATTCAATCAACTCCTCTTCCGGCTGTGGTTCAGGGTCGGGTTCATCCGGGATCTGTGGCTTGCAGGCGACGCCGCTGAACAAAAGCAGGGCAGACAGCAGCAAGCAGAGCAGAGCACGCAGGAACGATCTGAAGTTTTTCATGGTTTGCTCTCCTTCATTTGGGAAATTCGGTGCGCGATAACCCACCGATAGGCTTAACTTATATTATACAAACAAGCATAAGGAAAGTCAACAAGAATTCCTTTTTTCGTCACTTTTACCATAAGAAAATTTTATATATTATATAAAATCCTAAATTTTTGTAAATGTTTTTAAATTTATTTGACTTATGGGAAAATTTGTGGTATTATATTAATTTGGATAGATATGATAGTTTGAAAGGAAGGAGAGATCCGCATGATCATTCTGGGCATTGACCCCGGCATTGCCATTGTCGGTTGGGGCGTAATAGACTATACGGGAACCAAATTTACCCCCATCGCTTACGGCTCGATCGCGACGCCAAAGGAAATGACGACCGAGCAGCGTCTGGCGGAGATCTACCGACAGCTGACCGACATCATCAACAAATATCACCCGCAG
>JAFVZV010000053.1 GCA_017507985.1 Clostridia bacterium | reverse complement strand
GATCGCGCTTCGCTCTGCGCTGTTTTTTCTGTTTCTCCTCGGGATCGGCAAGGCGACGGCGGCGGTTGTCAATAACTTTTCTCTCGCGCTCCAAGCTTTGCAGTTCAGCCCTGCGCTTGTCGCGGAACGCGGTTACATCCTCGGTAGTGTGAAGCTCGTACCAGCTCATAAGGCGGATCTCTCGGCAATATCGATCGTTATTGATTGCCTCCTGCGCGAAATATGGTGACACGATCTCATACTTTTGCGGCATTCTTTGTTCCTTGGTGAACGGGTCATCATACGGAATCCCCATCAGTTCAAAGAAGATCATAAACAGTATCTCAATGGTGGAGTACCGTTCCATCGCCTTCATCTGCTTTTCAAGCTCACACGCTACGCGCCTTTGCGGTTTGCGGATATGCGGCACGGGCTCCTTGTGAAGATTATCTCGAATGCGTCGCTCGATGGCTTCAAGGGTATAATTCGCGCCCAAGCTGTCAATGCGTACGGGTTTGCTCCAACCCTCGGTGATGACCGAGAGGTGCTTATAATTGCTGTCTCGCACAACAACGTATCCGAGATATTCCAAGGTTTGGAGAAAATACTTGTAGCTGATATTGCTCCGTATAGCGCGATCAATGTCGTGTCGCAGAATAGATGCGTGGGTGATCTTGCCTTGCTTTTCCGCAATCCATATCTGCCTCGGCACCTTCTTCGGCATTGGATTTTCGATGATAGATAATTGATGCTGACGGCAAAGCTCGTCAGAAACTCGGCGCAGTTGCCTATAACTGCCTTTCTGCCATCTGTATTTCTTGCCGTCCTTGAAGGATACGCTGTTGATAACGAAATGGTTGTGCAGAGCCGACGAGCCTTTGACGTGGGTTGCCACGATGACCTCAAAGCGGTCACCCCACATTCGCTTGGCTGTCAGTACACCGATCTTGTGACACTCCTCGGGCGTTAGCTCTCCCGGCTTGAAGCTCTGATACCCGTGGTATCCGACGATGCCTCCGCGCTTGCCGTATCGCTCCTTGGTTGCCGTCATACGCTCAAAAGCGAAATGCGGCGAGCAGTTCAGCCCTGTAACGTAATACTGCTTTTCGGTCTTGCTACTGTCTGCGGCATAGGTCAGCACGTTTTTGAGATCATAATCGGGATTGGCGGTCTTGTTGGGGTCTTTGACGTAAGCCACCACATCGCGTATCGTCCCTCTCACCGCCCATAGCGAAGTCGTTGCCATTAGCTCTCACCATCCTTTGCATTGTACTTGGAACGAATAAAGGCATGAAGCTCATACCCGACGTCCTCCGCATCCAACGCCTTTTCAAGCCTGCCAATGCAGTTGTAGCAAGTCCCCGCCGCCTGCGAAAGACGGTTCTCGATCAAGGAACGGATATACGCCGACATATCGCCACCGCGCCGCTCAGCTTCGCGCTGCAGCTTGGCTTTCAGATTCGCGTCCATTTTGACCGTGACGCGCTCGGTCATTTTTTCTGTTTTGCTCATTTGTTTATCCTTTCTAAATTGAGGGTATTAGGGATACGTCCCTAAAGAAAAAGCCAATCTCTCGGATTGGCTCAGCAAGCGTTATAACACTTGCTATGCTCGTTAAAGTATCGGACATTGTCCGCCACTTCTCTTAACTGGTGTCCATTGGATCACGTCCTTTC
>JAFVZV010000009.1 GCA_017507985.1 Clostridia bacterium | reverse complement strand
CCCGTTTTGGTGTATAATATATCATGTATTGCTATGTGTATAGCGAAATCCGATGGAATCATCCAACAGAGGAGAAAAATAAAATGGCAGAATTTTTGAGTGAAAAAGACAGAAGAACACATTACTGTGCCGAGCTGCGCGAGTCCGACATCGGCAAAGAAGTCTGCGTCATGGGCTGGGTACAGCGCCAGCGCGACCTGGGTGCTTTGATTTTTATTGACCTGCGCGACCGCACGGGTATCGTCCAGCTCGCCTTTGACAGCGAGAGTGACAAGGATATTTTCGAGAAGGCCTTCCGTTGCCGTAGTGAGTTCGTCGTAGCGGCTCACGGTATCGTCCGTGCCCGCGGCGAAGGTGCGACCAATCCCAATTTGCCCACGGGTATGGTAGAGATCTTCGTCACCGAGTTCAAGGTGCTCTCCGCCGCCCAAACCCCCCCTTTCGAGGTAGGTGCGGGCAAGAAGGTCGGCGAGGACATCGCTCTGCGCCACCGCTATATCGACCTGCGCAGACCCGAATTGCAGAAGAACATCCGCATGCGTCACGAGATCGCTCGCGTTGCCCGTGAGTATTACTATGAAAACGGCTTCTACGAGATTGAGACTCCCATGCTGATCAAGCCCACGCCCGAAGGCGCCCGCGACTACGTCGTACCCTCCCGTATTCACCACGGCTGTATGTACGCCCTTCCTCAGTCGCCCCAGATCTACAAGCAGCTCTTGATGCTGTCGGGCTTTGACCGCTACATCCAGCTGGCCCGTTGCTTCCGCGACGAGGACCTGAGAGCCGACTGTCAGCCCGAGTTTACTCAGATCGACCTGGAGATGTCCTTTGCGACCCAGGAGGACATCATGTCCATGAACGAGGGCTTTATCAAGCGCGTATTCCGTGAGGTCATGAACATCGACATCGAAACGCCCATGCGCCGCATGACGTTTGCCGAGGCGATGGACAAGTACGGCTCCGATAAGCCCGATACTCGCTACGATATGCTGATCAACGACCTGTCCGATACCGTTGCCGGTTGCGGCTTTGGCGTATTCACCGACGCGATCGCAAACGGAGGAAGCGTCCGCGCCATTGTGGCCGAGAACGCCGCCACTACGTTGACTCGTAAGGAGATCGACAAGCTGACCGAGCACGCCCGCGGCATCGGCGCCAAGGGTCTGGCCTATATCCGTTGGGTTGACGAGGCTCCCGCTTGCTCGTTTGCCAAGTTCCTGACCGAAGACGAGCTTACTGCCATCATCACCAAGCTCAATATGAAGAAGGGCGACGTTGCCCTCATCGTTGCCGATAAGAATAAGGTTACGCTGCCCGTTTTGGGTGCTCTTCGTACCATCGTTGCCAAGAAGCTGAATCTCATTCCCGAGGGCAAATTCAACTTCCTGTGGATCACCGAGTTCCCCTTCTTTGAGTGGAACGAGGAGACCGAGCACTGGGATGCGATGCACCACCCCTTTACCATGCCGCTTGAGGAGTGCCTGGACAGTCTGGAAAGCGATCCCGGTTCCGTCCGCGCCAAGTGCTACGACATGGTTCTCAACGGTACCGAGCTGCTCTCGGGCTCCATTCGTATCACCGACTGGCAGCTGCAGGAGAGAATGTTCAACGTGTTGGGCCTGACCAAGGAGGAGATCAATGCCAAGTTCGGCTTCTTAGTGGACGCATACAAGTACGGCGCACCTCCTCACGGTGGTTCGGGTATGGGACTTGACCGTCTGGCTATGGTCATGTGCGGTGCCGACAGCCTGCGCGACGTAATTGCCTTCCCCAAGGTACAGAATGCCTCCGAGCTCATGTCCGCTTGCCCCGCGCCTGCCGATCCCAAGGCGCTCTCCGAGCTGTATTTGAGCATCGTTGAAAAAGAATAAACCAACAAAGAGCCGTCCGCCGTATTGCAAGCACAACATGGCGGACGGTGCTCTTAAACGATACAAAACGACCACACAACGGGTGAAAGAGGTCATAGTATGAAAATGCCTGAACTGTTATCCCCTGCGGGGAATTTTGAAAAAATGCAAGCTGCGTTGCGCTACGGAGCTGACGCCGTCTATCTGGCGGGACAGCGCTTCGGTATGCGTTCGGCCGCCGATAACTTTACCGTGGACGAGCTCGCCGGTGCGGTGGTCTACGCCCACGAGCGCGGCAAGAGAGTATATCTGACCCTCAACACCATGCCCCGCACTCACGAGTACGCCGATCTTCGTGCGTTTATTTGCGAATTGCGCGACCGCGCCGTTTTGGTGGATGCCGTGATCGTTGCCGACCTTGGCGTCATGGACACCGTGCGCGAGCTTTGGCCTGAAATGGAGATTCATATTTCCACCCAGGCGGGAATTTGCAGTCCTGCCACGGCGATGTCCTTCGTACATCTCGGTGCCAAGCGACTGGTCTTGGCTCGTGAGTTGAATCTTGACGAGATTCGCGCTATCCGAGAGGCCATTCCCGATCATATCGAGTTGGAAGCCTTTATGCATGGTTCCATGTGTGTCTCCTATAGTGGGCGGTGTATGCTGTCCAACGAGCTGACGGGACGCGACGGCAATCGCGGCGCGTGCGCCCAGCCTTGCCGCTGGAATTATTCGCTTGTTGAGGAAAAACGCCCCGATCAGCCCCTTCCGATCGAAACGACAGACCTGGGCACCTTCATTTTGTCCTCCAAGGATATGTGCATGATCGACCATATCCCCGAGCTGATGAATAGCGGCATCGATTCCTTTAAGATCGAGGGACGCATGAAGAGCGCCTACTATACCGCCGTCGTGACCAACGCTTACCGCATGGCTATGGATGCCTACGCCGCCGATCCCGAGCGGTACGTCTACCGTGACGAATGGATGCGCGAGCTTGAGAGCGTATCTCACCGCGAATACTGTACGGGCTATTATTTGGATGATTGCCGGAAGCAAAGTAATCTTGCTTCCTCCGTAGGCTACATCCGCGAAAAAGCATATTTCGCCATTGCACGGCCGTATAATGAAGTAACGCCGCCCGAGGCGTTCCCGCCTGAAACGACCGAGCAGGGAACACTCGCTTTCTTTAAGCTCAAAAATAAAATTTGCGTGGGAGATACGGCCGAGCTGCTCACCCCGGGTCAGATCGGCAAGCCCTTTACCGTGCAGGAGCTGTACGACGCTGAGGGCAACGCTATCCCTGCAGCCCCCCACCCGTCCCAGCCCTTTTATATCCGCGTGCCCTTTGATGTCAAGGAGGGCGATATCCTCAGGGCAGGGGAATAACCCTCAATTAAAGTGTTCGGTCAAGCCTTTTTCAAAAGGCTTGCGGTTTCCAAAGGCGGCGCCTTCGGTCGCCCTCCGCAGAGGGCGAAATCTCCTATCCTTCCCAAGTGCCCGAAAGGGTGAATTTTTCATCGCAACGCGATGAAAAAGAGGGAAAACCACAAGTGGGGTTTTCCCTAAAAGAAAAGGAGAGTGCCTATGTCCACACCCAAAAGAATCGCCGTCTTCGTTTCGGGCGGCGGCATTTCT
>JAFVZV010000052.1 GCA_017507985.1 Clostridia bacterium | reverse complement strand
CTTAAAGTTCTTGGAGGGAGGAGGCGAGGAGGGAACCTTCTTTTGAAGAAGGTTCCCTCTCGGCATAAAAGATAAAAAAATTCCCCCGACAGAGAAAAAGACCGCCCTCGGCCGATTGGCCGAGGGCGGTTTGCCTTTTATTTCGTAAAATCAATATCGTACCGTTCGCCGTGGGAGAACAGCACGCCGCTTGTCAGGCGGATGCGCAAAATAATGGTGTTGGGATCGGCGTCGTTGGTGTGTCCGTTGTCGTACCATTCGGCAAAGGCGGTGCGAAGCTTATCGGCCAAATCTGCGTTTTCGGGGGCAAGAATATTCCCCATATTTTCGCCAAGCCCCTGCGCCGTAAACCAGTCGCCGCAGATGGCGATCTTGGGGTTGTTCTGCAGCTGCAGCATTTTATTTGACAGCGCGTAGGTGATGACATAAAACGAGCCGTCCTCGTAGTATGTATTGACTGCTCGGACGAAGGGCGTGTGATCCTGCTCGGTCGCCATGGCAATCAGGTTGTCATGCCCGAAGCGGCGGGTCATCAGCTCCTGCACGTGTGCGTCTTGGGTGAAATTGGTTTTCATTTTGGTCCTCCCGTCTGTAATGAAGCGAATATCAAGATTAGATGGGGATATTATACGCTATATATCAACAGTTGTCAATACTTGTTGTTCGAGGGCGGTTTGTGTGGTTACGTTTCAATCAGCTTTCCCGCTTCATCGTATTCATACACGACGGTTTCGATCTGCGTGCCGTCCGCGTCGTAAACGCGGTGGGTGTGCTTTGCGCGGTAGTCCGTTTCGTGGTATTCGTACTCGTTGACCTCGGTCTTTTCCAGCTTACCTGAAGCGTCAAAGTATTCGACGGTATCGTTCGTTGGTCTGGGTATAGCGGTAACCGTATCATAGTGCCAGCGCTTGAAAACATTGTTTTCTACGATCTTCTTTCGCATTACGCTGTTTTCGTAGTAACAATCCGTGGTCGATGAGTTCAGCGATTCATCTTCAATGATCAAAACGGTGCGTTCCAACTCTCCTCTTTCGTTATAATAGACAATAGTTCTCCGCTGTTTGATATTGTTGCCGTCGACGTAATCGTACTCGTCGGTGCGCTCGTTTCTCAAAATCTTTGCTTCACCATCGGCCTCATACGTCTTGGAATGTGTACGCGTCGGTACGTCCTGTCCAATATATTTCGTATATTCCGTCACGTCCACGGTGATTTTGTCCTTGTCAAGCTTGTGAATTTTCTTGTCAAAGAAACGCTCGATCATTTCCTTGACGCGCTGACCGTCTACGTAGTCCGTCGTCGTTGTGACGGTGGTCCGGTAAATATCCTTCGGTTCCTTTTTGATGATCTGATCGATCTGGCCTTGCTCGTTGTAATGGTAGAATTGTTCGGTATCCTCATAGATCTCACCACTCCTATATTCGGTCTCTCTGTAATAGATCCGACGGCCAAGCTCGTCGTATTGATAGGTGGATTCAGACTTGACGGGATTGCCCTCTATATCATAAAGTTCGAGGTTGCTTGTTAAATGATATCCTGTCGTTGGGTCATATATAGAAGTGCTTCGGATCGTATACGCACGGTCTACGTTTGGAGGATATTCGAGGGTATATTTGGTGAGGATGCCGCCTGTGTATTCCTTTACTACGTTAGCGGTGCTCGTACTCGTGCTGCCCGTGTCGCCGACGTTTTGGTTGATGACGCGAGTGACCAAACCGTCCTCACCGTATTCATACGAAACAGCGTAGCGTTTCATAGTGGGACATGCCTCGTCCACGTCCGTGATCGCTTGTATCAGACGCCCTTGTTCGTCGTAAGACAGGGAACAGGTCATGTCGTATTCCCAGTTGAGATAGGCGCTGTAGCCCGTGGACGAGATGCACTTTCCCTCGTCGTCGTAGCTCCATTCGTACAAGGTTTTCAGCTTTTTCTCTAAAGAAGAGAATTTCTTGATCTGCCTGTTTTCATTCAGCTCAACTATGTAAGTTGTGAGATTGTAGTTGCCGTCTCTATTGACGGTTATCGTATTGTACTCGTAGCTATATAAATAGTTTCCTTCCTTGACCAGCTTACCGTTCGCGTTGTATTCGTATGTCGTCGTTTGCGTGGAGAAGGGGAGCTCGCCCTTGGTCAATACGATTGAGCGGACGGTGCCGTTTTCGTCGCAGGTATAGTCAAGGGTATAAGTCGCTCCGGCGCGGTAGCCCTTGCCGTGGCTGACGTGCCCGTTTTCGTCGTATTCCAGTGTTATCTTGGCTCCGTGAAACGTGTGGGAGATGATCTTGCCCGTGCTGTCGTAGCGGTAGGAAATATCATAATCCTGTATGGGAGGTTTCATGACGGGGAACAGTGTGTTCCAGTCTAAAACGAGAACGTTGAGCAGATTGCCATGCGCGTTGTACTCGTATCGTAAAATGGCTTTTTGCTCCATGGAAAATCCATGCTCAAAGTAGGCCACAGTGTTGGTCGTATCGGGCTGCTTGCGGCAGGAGATGAGGCAAATCACCGATGTAAGCAAGATGAAAGTCAGTATGAGGAAAACGATTTTTTTCATAAGTAATGCTCCTTGTATTTTTGTTGATTTCAGTATAGCACCGAATGAGAGAAAAAGCAAGAAACCGATGGTTGAGATTATTTTGAGTGCTACTCTGAATACGAAAAAGGGCAAGGAAAAGCAACAGCTTTTCCTTGCCCTTTTTGTGAAAAATCAGCGAATATTACTTTCGATTGTTTCAGCAACGCTCTCGGCATCCATGCCGTAAGCCTTGATCAGATCGTCAAAGGTACCGCTGCGACCGAAGGTGTCTTTCACGCCAATGCGGGTCAGAGGCGTGGGGCACTGCTCGCACAGCACCTCGGCAACGGCCGAGCCCAGACCGCCCGTGATGAAATGGTCCTCTGCGGTGAATACACGGCCCGTCTTCTTGGCGTAGGAAACAATGAGCTCCTCGTCGATGGGCTTGATGGTGTGGATGTTGACAACGGCTAGGTCGATACCGCGCTCGGCCAGGATCTCGCGAGCCTTGAGCGACTCGCCGACCATAAGACCGGTTGCGAACATAACGGCGTCCTTACCGTCAGCCATGACAACACCCTTGCCGATGGTGAATTCGGCATTGTCCTCGGTAATCACATCCAAAGCAGAGCGTCCCATGCGGACGTACACGGGGCCGTCCATTTCCAACGCGGCCTTGATGGCGCGTCCCGACTCGGGACCGTCACAAGGTGAGAGCACCGTCATGCCGGGCAGCTCGCGCATGAGGGCGAGATCCTCCAGGCACTGGTGGGTTGCACCGTCTTCACCAACAGAAAGACCTGCGTGCGTTGCGCCGATCTTAACGTTAAGGTGGGGGTAAGCAATGGAATTGCGTACCTGCTCATATGCACGGCCGGCAGCAAACATAGCAAAGGTCGTAGCGACAGCAGGGGTACCCGTGGTAGCGATACCGGCTGCAACGGACATCATGTTCGCCTCGGCAATGCCGCATTCGATGAATCTTTCAGGATATTTTTCTGCGAAGAAGCCGGCGCGCGTTGCGTCTGCCAGGTCTGCGCAAAGGACAACAAAATCGCGTTCGCCGCCCAATTCCTCCAGCGCACGGCCAAAGGCATCGCGGGGGGCCATTTTTTTCTTAGGTACATTCAGATTGCTCATGGTGCATCCTCCGTTTTTCATTACATAACATTATAAGACATTTTGCCTGAATTGTCAAGTAGCTGAACGGAGAAAAGCAAGCGATAGGTCAGCGGTTGAGTCAAGTCAACGCAGCCAGCCCTGTAGCGTTTCGAGAAATTTAAATCGGAGCTTGTATTTGGTGTTCTCGGTTTCGGTGATGATAGCGTACTGATTCTTGGATAATCCTACGGCGATGAATTCATCCTCTGCCTGCTCACGATCGACCGTGGCGGCTGACATACAAAGGGGAGGAAACAGCACGCACCAGAAGTTTTGCCCCTCGGCTTGTCCAATCATGACACGCAAGGACAGATATTCGCCCGATGGGAAACAAAAGGATTCGTAATTTCTTGTGGGGTATTCCTCTTCACCGAGAAGAATGGATACACTGTCGTCACAGCCCTCATGACGCAAGGTCTGCTCTGCCACCTCGGTCAAGACGGGGATGAGCGCGGTCAGCCGCTCTTTTGCCTGGGCACGATCCGCGCATTCCTCCAAGGCAGGAGCGGTCACGGCCAACACGGCATCGCGGACCTGCATTTTTAGAGCCTGATCTTGCTCGCTGTCCGAATTGGCCAGTACGTGCAGGCGAATGACGGCATCGTAAATTTGCGCCTCTCCATGGACAGGCAGATATATCGCCCCGAGGACAGTTAGGATGCCGAGTAATAGAATGGACGTAAGAATGAGTGCGCCGCGGCGCTTGTTTGCTTTGGTATGCATATAAAAAACCTCCCTTTCGGCAACAATATTGCCTTATTTGGGAGGTTTTATTCGATTTTGGTAAGAATTGGATCAATCTCCTGCTTCAGGGGCGGTGTCAGCATAGACATTGCGATCGTCCGACTCGTCTGATCCCAACTCCTCATCCTCATTGCGCGGGGATTCTTGCTCAATTTTATGGAGCAGAGAAGCGATATGCGCGCCGTGAGCAAGTGAGGTATCGCGAATAAAGGTCAGCTCGGGCGTCATGCGCAGATTGAGTCTGCGAGCCAACTCGGAGCGAATAAAGGAAGCCGAGGAGTGAAGTCCGCGAGAGAGTTCCTTTTCGTCGCCGCGCAAAGCGGAATAGTAAATTTTTGCATATTTAAGGTCAGCGGTGACTTCAGCGCCTGTTACGCTGACGAAGGCATCCTTAACGCGAGGGTCCTTGACCTCGCGCAGAATGGAAGCGACCTCGTTTCGCATTTCGTCGTTGATTCTGCCGCGTCTGTATTTTGCCATGGATATACCATCCTTTCGTTTGGAGTCTACAATTAAAGTATAACATAATTTGATGGGATTTACAAGGGGGAGATGATAGTTTTGCTTAATTTTCGTCAACTTCTTTTTCTCACACGAAGGAGGCGCTTAATAACCCAGCTCCTCGTCAATGAGGACGACCTCAAACTCTCCCGAACGGGGCTTTTCCCAAAAGACCGACAGCGCACGGCAGATGCGCTCGGGGCTGTTGCAATTATAGCAACAGTCTGCCGACTTGGCGCAAGGAGTGTTGCGGCGCAGGCGCTGCGCGTTGCGAGGGGCAGCAATATTGCGAGCGCGCCAAAGAGCGGCATCATAGTCGGGGGCAATCTTGTTTTTGCCGACGATCAGATACACCTTCTCATGCCCGAAGCACATGGCACTGATGCGGTTGCAGTTGCCGTCGATGTTGACGATCTCCCCCGTTTCGGCAATGCCATTGACGGACGACAGATATATCTGTGCGCGGGCGGCGAGAGGGAAAATGTCCGCGGCGGTCTGTCCCGCGGCAAGTCTTGCATGAGAATATACTTGGTTGTGAGTCGCCAGACGATCGCAAATGCCAAGCTGTCCAAGCGTGACCGAGCCGCCCATACCGACGCTCTTGCCGTCAATGACGCGATCGAGATAATCGGCGGCTTCACGTGCCGTATCAAAGCAACTGACGGAATAGCCGTGTGCGAGCAGGATTGTCTTGATTGTATCGAACTTCATGTGCAGTACCTCCGCATGGTTGATTGTTTTTATTGTAGCATATTTATGCTGATTTCGCAAGACGTAATTGCGCAAAAGGCAGTTTTATGCTATAATCAAAGTGAAATTTTTTGTTTTCCCGATAAAAAAACGTGTCGAATGCTTAGTATATGGGTGAGGAGGTGATCTGCATGATGACAGATGAAGGTATTATCGAGCTGTTTTTCGCGCGATCGGAAAAGGCGATTGCGGCGCTGGCCGACAAATACGGCAACGCCATGCACGCGGTCAGTTTCAATATTTTGCATAATGAGCAGGACACCCAGGAATGTGTCAACGACGCATATTTGAGCGTTTGGAATGTTATTCCGCCCACCCACCCCGACCCGCTGTGCGCCTTTGTATGCCGCGTCTGCCGCAACGTGTCGCTGACGCGCTATCACTACAACAAGGCCGAAAAGCGGGATGGCCGTTACAACGTCAGCTTAGAGGAGATCGCTGAGATCATACCGAGCGATCAGACGGTCGAGCGTGAGATGGAGGATGCTATCCTGACGCAGATGCTGAACGACTGGCTGAGCGAGTTGAATAAGGTAAACCTTTACATTTTCATGCGCCGATATTGGTTCTGCGAAGCAGTAGCTGACATCGCTCGCGCAACCAGGCTGTCCGAGGCGGCCGTCTATCTGCGCCTTGACCGCATGAAAAAAAAGCTTGCCAAGTATTTGACAGAAAGGGGAATATTGATATGAATGACAACGAAAAACTCAACCGTGCCTTTGCCAATGTGGACGACAAATACGTCATGGCCGCAATGAAGCAGCCCAACCACACATGGCGCATGTGGCAAATGATCGGTATCGTTGCCGCCTGTCTTATCTTGGTTGTCGGCGCATATTTTCCTATCCGTAATGCTGTGATCATGGGACGGCACCAAGGCGGTGCGGTCTTTGCCGACACCGAGCAAACGGGCTCGTCCGTGATCATTGGCGCGCAAAAGCCGAGCGATCCGCCGCTTCCTTGGGAAGATACGTTGTATCTCAAGGGCGAGGTGGAAACGCGAAGCTACGAACCGGGGGAGAAGATTGAGCTTCGCTTTGAGATTGGACTGAAGAACGACTATCTTGGTGCAGGGGACTTGAAGCTGACAGTCAATGCCCCGGATTTTGATGTGCACTTTGAGGGAATTGAGGGCGAGAACAATGTTGCGATCATTGAGAATCGTGCGGCCAAGCGGTATACTCTGGAGCAGCCGCTTACATTCAAGCTCGTTTTGGCGCCCGACTATCAAGAGGCCTATGCTATCGGTACCGTTTCACTTTCGGTTGGATTTGTGCCCGCGGATGCCGATGCGCTTGAAGACAAAATCGCGGCCTCCGACGTGCCGCATTATAACGAGAACTGGCAAACGGCCTTTTTTGACAACGGCGCGTTGCGCCTTGGCCGTGCGGAGGTAGACTATGGTGCTGACATGGTCGAGTTGCGGTTGGACACGACAGTATCGGGTGCGGTTGACTGCTGGGAGCGCATGATCGCGGAACACTATAAGATGCGCAAGATCAGTGCCCGGGAGCTCTCGGCGCTGTACTGTTCCTGGGCCTACCGCGATCGCATCTATGCCTCGGTCGAATCCTATATGACCGTGGAGCATACCGTTCGTTTTTCTTACATGAGTAAAAATATCCGGTATCGATGCGACGAGTACGTCGATGCTCCCGAAATGTGGACGTTGTACGAAAAGGTGCGTGCCTTTGAGATGGCCGACTGGAATGACTACAACAGCGCCGAGGCCGCTGCTGCCCGCCGTGCGCTGGCCGAATATATCCTGCTGTATATGAAGGAGCAGGGTATCATCACCATCGAGGAATACGAAACCGAGGCGGCCTGGATGGCACAGACGAGTGGGGTAGGCAATTTTGGGATGGGCTTTGACCAGAATATTGCGCCCTATTCTCGCGTGATCCAAAAATATATGTATACGCATTGAGTTTTTGCCCCCGAGAGTTCGGGGGCATCTTTTTGCAAATTTTTTCGCAAACACATTGCAAAGCGGTGTGATGTATGATAAAATAAAGCATTGAAAGTTTCAAACAAGGAGAACGATATGAAACGAAATCAATGGATAATGCGTCTTTTTGTGTTGGCGCTGCTTGCTGCGCTGTGTCTTTGCGGTGCTGTCGCGTGTCGTGACCATAATACGCCGGATGATCCTGGCGATGAGGAGGGCGATACGCCGCCCGAACAGCAATGGCCGGATGATGGTGAGACGGTGAGCATCGCCAATCCGACCGAGTATACGATCCTGCGTTCTGAGACCGCAGAAGCGGAGGTTCGTCTTGAGGTCAGCTCGCTGTATACCGCAATGAGTAAAAAGTTCAAGGGTATCAAAATCAGCACAGATTACACCAAAGAGCAAACTCCCATTATCAATACAGAATATGAGATTTTGGTCGGTCGGACCAATCGTATTGAGAGCATCGAGGCGATGGAAGCGGCCGCCGCAAAAACGGACAACGCACAGAACTGGTATCACATTGGTGTTCGCGGCAATAAGATCGTGATCGTCGGCTCGGATGATGCCAACACATTGGTCGCGCTTCGTTACTTTTTGGCGCGTTATCTGGCAGCAGAACAATCCGCATTGGAGGTGCCGGTGGACATGAGTCGTTCGTATGAGAAAAATCAGCCTGCAGTCATTACGACCGGTACGGGCGATGCCTTTGTTGCCGTTGCCGATCTGTCGAGTGAACCGTATTTTGCCGATCGTAGCGGTGAACGGGACGCAACGTCCACCATTCAGGAGGCCATCAACGATGTGGCCAAATTGGGTGGCGGCGTGGTTTATTTGCCGGCGGGAACGTACCGTATCACCAAGCAGCTCGAAGTGCCCTCCTACGTAACGTTGCGCGGTACTTATGCCGACCTCGATGAAGGGGATATGTCACGTGGCACGGTGCTTTGGCTGGATAAAGACGGCGATTTCAAGCGCGTCAGCGCAGTGCTCCTCAAAAATTGCAGTGCACTGGAGGGTGTGACGCTGTACCATGACGGTCAGTCGGTCAGCGCCCCCGTGGAATACATGCCCACAGTGGAAACGAGCGGCGATATGTGCACGGTCCGTGACTGTAACTTTATCAACAGCTATTATGCAATTTTCACCGGTAAAGGCGCCAAGGGAATGCTGACGGTGGATAACGTTAAGGGAACGGCACTTTGGCGAGGTTTGGATAATGACAACAGTGCTGATATCTGCGTGACGATCGATGTACATTTTTCGCCCTCGTACTGGGCAAATGCGGGAGAAATATTTGGTGCTCCCGCAGAGGCGGACATTCGTGCGCTGATGCAAAAGAACGGATCCATTGGCCTTTCGCTGGGCGACTGCGACCGTGATACCTATGAAAATATCACGTTGGACGGCTTTGCTACAGGTATTTATAACCGTGAACCTACTCGCGCGGGCCTTTGCGGAAGCTACTACAATATCGCCATTCTGAATGCTAAAATCGGAATGGAATTGCACGGCTTGAACGGTGCGTATGGTCTGCTGCTGACAAATAGTACCATTGATGCATCCGAAATTGCGATTCAGAATGATCCCCCCTCCAAGGAAAGTGTTCCCAACGTATATATGCTGAATTGTACCATCAAGGGGGAAATCAGCGATCACGTGCATACGCTGTCTTCGGGGAGCGTGGCCATGGATACCGACTATACGCCCATTTCCGTTCGTCCTACCATTGCTGCGACAGCGCTGTTCAATTTGGCCGATTACGGCGCGGATGCGACGGGCAAAAGTGATGTTTCGTCGGCTTTGCAACAGGCCTTGGACGAGGCGTCGGCGGCAGGCGGTGGTATCGTTTACCTGCCGGCAGGCATTTATCGTCTGACCAAACCAGTAACGGTCGGAGAAAAGACGGTCATCATGGGGGCATATCAGAATCCCCAGAAGGGCAGCGACTCGTTCAAAGGTACCGTTCTTTTGGTTACGCACGGCGAAGATGGTAAGGAGAGCGACACGGCAACCATTACGGTGGCGGGCAATCAGAGTGGTGTGATGGGCATGACGGTTTATTATCCCAACAATGGTGTCAGCTCGTCCAACACGCTGACAGAATCGCCCGATGAATATGCGTATTTCGTGCGTTGCAAGGGTAACAATACGTTTGCGACAGAGCTGTGTCTGGTTGCGGCATCGCGCGGCATTTGTATTGACGGCGCGAACGGTTTTATCGTTGACCGTATTTCCATGACGGTGTATGATAACGGCATTGGCGTGTTCAATGCTAAAAACGGCGCGATCACCCGAATCCATACCAACGGTACGTATCATAATATCGGTATCAAGGCACAGACGGTGCTTCATCCCGACTGGATGACAGACCACTCGCGCGTTTATGAGCTGATCGACACGCATCTGAGCCCTCGTATGACGCTGGTCAAGATACAGGATAGCGATGACGTTCAATTGCGTCACGTGTTCCACTACGGTGCCAATACGTTTTTGGAAACGGCCAGAAGTGATCTGTTCCTTTTGAACTGTGAATCGGGACATATCGGGCACGGAAAGAGCTTTGTTCTTGGCGGTGAGGTCGTACTGACGGGTGTCAACTTTATCCGTGAGAATCAACAAGAGGGACTGGAAGAGGTCAAAAAAGGCAATATGGTGACGGTATATCAATATAATGCCGCGCATCGTCCGTCCGTCATTTATCTGAAATAAATATGAGCGGAGGGCTTTCGAAGCCCTCCGCGGTTTTATGCGAAACAAATTTTCTTTACATTACCGACAAAAAAATATTCCAACCCTATTGCAATACGATAAAAAATATGCTATAATCTACTCGTATAAAAAACAAATAGAATTCTGATCTTATCAAGAGTGGTGGAGGGACTGGCCCTATGAAACCCGGCAACCTGTCAGTCAATGACAAAGGTGCTAAATCCCGAGAGATGAGACAAAGTGATAAGGACTTGCTCTGAACCTCGGCTGCGAGGTTTTTTCTTTTGTCAAACGAGCAGAATTCGAATAAGAAAGGACAAAAAATAATGGCAAACAAAATGCTTTTTACCAGCGAATCCGTGACCGAGGGACATCCCGATAAGATCTGTGACAAGATCTCGGACGCCATCCTCGATGCCCTGCTTGAGCAGGATCCCATGTCTCGCGTTGCCTGTGAAACAGCCTGCACCACGGGATTGGTGATGGTCATGGGTGAGATTACCACCTCGGCCTATGTTGATATTCCCACCATCGTTCGCGAAACTGTGCGCGAGATTGGCTACACACGCGCGAAGTTTGGCTTTGACTGCGACAGCTGTGCCGTCATCAATTCGATCCATGCGCAATCTCCCGACATCGCTATGGGCGTTGATAAGTCGTTTGAAGCAAAAAACGGCGATACCGATGCCTTTGACATCGGTGCGGGCGACCAGGGATTGATGTTCGGCTACGCTTGCGACGAAACGCCCGAGCTGATGCCGCTGCCCATTTCGCTGGCTCATGCGCTGGCAAAAAAATTAACCGAGGTGCGCAAGAGCGGCTTGCTCGACTATCTGCGTCCTGACGGGAAATCGCAGGTGACTGTCGAGTATGAGGATGGCAAGCCTGTCCGTGTTGATGCGGTGGTCGTTTCCACCCAACACAGCGATGCGGTCGAAAGCGCTCAAATCCGTGAGGATATCATTCGTGAGGTCATCCGTCCTGTTGTTCCTGCCGAGCTTTTGGACGAGAATACTAAATTTTACATCAACCCCACGGGACGTTTTGTTATCGGCGGCCCTGCGGGTGACTCGGGTCTGACGGGTCGTAAGATCATTGTCGATACCTACGGTGGCTACTCTCGCCACGGTGGCGGTGCTTTCTCGGGTAAGGACCCGACCAAGGTTGACCGTTCGGCGTGCTATGCCGCGCGCTATTTGGCTAAAAATATTGTCAAAGCAGGGCTTGCTTCCAAGTGCGAGGTGCAGGTGGCGTACGCCATCGGCGTTGCCCGTCCCGTTTCGGTGCTGATCGACACGTTCGGTACTGCCAAGGTGGATGAGTCGCTTATCTCTGAGGCTGCATTGCGCCATGTTGATCTGCGTCCTGCTGCTATCATTGAAAAATTCGGTTTGCGCCGTCCCATCTATTGCCAGGTGGCCGCATACGGTCATATGGGCAGAGAGGATGTTGCCGCTCCTTGGGAGCAAACCGATCTTGCTGATACACTTCGCGCGGAGCTGCTGTCCGAAACGGTCAACGCTTAATCGGTGCGAACAACAAAAAACAGCTCTGAGATGCCGCGCCGCCCTACGGTGCATAAACTGTGGGGGGGAGGTAGTTGATATGGAGCTGTTTTTTGAAATTTTAGTTGCGGCCTTTGCTGTGTTTGGTGCTTGGTGTACTATTCGGTTGACGGCGCAAGCACTGTTTGCATCTCGCTGTATCGGAACGGTGATTGAGATATTTGATCGCACGGCGGCGGCCAATTTGCCCATGCTGCTCGAGGAGGTACGGCATGCGCCATTTGTACCGCGACGCGCGCCGTTGATCGTGCTTTACAGCGCGGAGCTTTGTCTTGCATATGGCGAGCCGAGCGAGGCGGAGAGGGAATTGATCGAATCCTTCGGCGGACGCTGGTTGGTTGCGCAGATGAAAAAATAATTGAATTTTGATAAAATACGCCGCGGATGAGCGGCAGAAAGGATGGCACAAATATGGAAGATTATCGTGCGGCGGCAGAGGATGCCCGTTTTCAGCAGCTCTCGGGTAGTATTGAACGGGTGATTTATGCCAACGAGGAAAACGGATACGCGGTATGCGATCTCGGCACAGACGACAACGATCTTGTGACCATCCAAGGAACGTTGCCCTACATTGCCGAGGGGGACGGCGTGACCGTCTATGGTCGCTGGGTTCATAATCCCAAATACGGCAGACAATTCTCCGTAGAGCGCTATGAGCGTGTTTTGCCTGCCGATGTGAATGCGATTTTGCGCTATCTTTCTTCGCGTGCGATTAAAGGCATTGGTCCTAAGACTGCACAGAAGATCGTCGAGGAGTTTGGCGAGGACACCTTTGATGTGATGGAGAATCATCCCGACTGGCTTGCTCACATTCCCGGTATCTCGCGCAAGAAGGCCGAGGAAATCTCACAGGACTTCAAGCAAAAATCGGGCATCCGATCGGCCATGATGTTTTTCCGTGACTTTTTCGGCGCGGCGCTGACCATGCGCATTTATAAGAGATTTGGATCGTCGGCGGTGGACCGCGCCAAACAAAATCCCTACATTCTTTGCGATGAAGTAGAGGGCATCGGCTTTGAAAAGGCTGATCGCATGGCGCATGATTTGGGGCTTTCAACTGATAGCCCCGCAAGGCTTTCCAGCGGCATCGTTTATGTTTTGCACGCCAATGCTCTTCAAAACGGTCACGTTTGTCTGCCCGAGGATAAGCTGCTTGCCGCGGCGGGAACGCTGCTCGGCGGTACGCCCGAGCAACTACGTGGGGCGTTGGATATCCTTTTGTATTCGGGACGGCTGAAAACGTATAGTTTGGATGGCGCAACCTATGTTTATGAGGCATATGCCTACGATAATGAGCAATATATCGCAACCAAATTGCGCCTGCTGGATCGCCTTTGTGCGGCGGTAGATGCGCCTGACGTGCACGCGTTTATCGACCGTGAGGAGCGACAAAACGGCATTGCATATGCCTCGCTTCAACGCAAGGCCATGTTCGACGCCCTGCAGTGTGGCGTTATGATTCTGACGGGCGGCCCGGGTACGGGAAAAACGACCGTCGTTCGGGCATTGCTAAATATTTTCAACAGCATGGATCTGCGTGTGGCCTTGACCGCGCCGACGGGACGGGCTGCCAAGAGATTGTCCGAATCGACCTTGAGTGAGGCCAAAACCATTCACCGCCTGCTTGAAATGGAATACGGCGACGCGGGGGATGAACGCGGTGCGCATTTTCGTCGCGATGAAACCAACTTGCTCGAAGAAGATGTCATTATTATCGACGAGGCTTCCATGGTGGGCAATGGGCTGATGAGCAGCTTGCTCAAGGCCATCAAGCCGGGCGCACGCGTTATTATCATCGGCGACGCCGATCAGCTACCCAGCGTAGAAGCGGGCAACGTGTTGCGAGATCTCATTGACAGCGAGTGCTTTTCCACCGTTTGCCTGACCGAGATCTTTCGTCAGGCGCAGCAGAGTCTGATCGTTACCAACGCACATGCCATCAATCGCGGCGAGATGCCTCGGCTTGATGTGAAAAACAACGACTTTTTCTTCTTGCGGCGTGATCATGACCGAGATATTGTGCTGACGGTTGCCGATTTGTATAAAAATCGGTTGCCGCGCACCTACGGAGATATGGCACGTACGGGCATTCAGGTTATTTCTCCTTCGCGTAAGGGGGAGGGCGGTACGGAAAACTTGAACGTGCTCTTACAGGAAGGGCTCAATCCTCCAAGGGAGGACAAGACACAATATCGATTCCGCGATAAGATCTTTCGCGAGGGAGACCGCGTCATGCAGATCCGTAACAACTATGATATTGCCTGGGAGCGTCTGGATGGCAGTACCGGTATGGGTGTATTCAATGGCGATATCGGTGAGATCGAAGCGATCAATCACGCGGGCGAATGCATGGAGATCCGTTTTGACGATCGCCACGTCGTGTATGATTTTACACTGTTGGAGGAGTTGGAGCACGCGTATGCCATTACGGTGCATAAGAGTCAGGGAAGTGAATACCCCATTGTCATTATCCCTTTGTACCGTGCCCCTTATATGCTTTTGACAAGACATTTGTTCTACACCGCCGTAACGCGGGCGCAGAGCATGGTCATTCTGGTGGGGAGAGAGGATGTGGCGCGCACAATGGTCGAAAATCATCGACAGTCGATGAGATACACCGGACTTGCGCACCGTTTGCGTGAAATGAGATGAAATTTAAAGGATTGTTTGCCCGACTGAGCGGGCTGCTGTTTCCGCCCGTTTGCCGTATGTGCAATGAGCGTCAAACGGTGTTTGCACCGCGGCTGCCCGGCGTTCTTTGCCCGGATTGTATGAACCGATGGAATGAGGAGCTGGCAGAGACTTGTCCGGCTTGTGGTAAGGTTCATGCGCAGTGCTGTTGTATTCCGGTTGTATTGCGCGATGCCGGCTGTGATGCGTTCGTGCATTTGAGTGCGTATCGCGCCCATCGAAAGACGGCGGCGGGCGCGTTGATTCTGCGTTGTAAGGACAACAATGATCGTGATGTTTTTCGCTTTTTGGCCAAGGAATTATCCTTGCCGATCCGGGCGTTTGGATACGATAATGACGTGGATATGATTACCTACGTGCCCAGACGCCGTGCCGCAGTGCAGGCCACGGGACACGATCACGCCAAGCAGTTGGCGAGTACTCTGGCGCACGAGCTGAAATTGCCTGTGCAGACCGAGCTTCGTCGCAAGGTGCTGACAAAGCAGCAAAAGCAGTTGAACGCGGCAGAGCGTGAAAAGAATGCGGCGCACAGCTTTGAGCTTGCGTCTGCTGCTGATGTGAGCGGCAAGACGGTTTTGCTGGTGGACGACGTTTGTACGACGGGCTCGTCGCTCGCGGCTTGTGTGGCATTGTTGAAAGATGCAGGTGCGGCACGCGTGATCTGCGCTGTTGTTGCAAAAACGGAGCATAAATAAAAAGTCAACGGTGACGAGAGATCGTCACCGTTTTGCTATATTTTTCGCGGTCCCAAGGAGAAATCGCTGAAAATCTCCATTCACTCGTTTGATAACGCTCAAAAAGACTTGAAATACGGAGGAGACACCCGAATTTCAAGCAATCTATCCAACAATTTTCCTTTCACATATTGATTTTTGCTTTGCTTTCCGCTATAATATAATTAACTATATATTAAACTGGATAAGTATGTCAACAACACCCACAAGGAGATGTGTATGGCTAAAGTAGGAGGGGCGAGAGGCATTTTCGCCCGTATAAAAAAATGGATCAGCGGACTCAATTTGCGCCGTAACGTCGGTATTGACCTCGGGACGGTTAATACCTTGGTTTACGTGGAAGGCAAGGGCGTTGTCCTCAAGGAGCCCAGCGTCGTTGCCGTGGATAAGACTACAGATCAGATCGTTGCGGTCGGTAACGAGGCGCAGGCCCTCATCGGCAGAACACCTGCCAATTTGGAAACCATTCGCCCGTTGCGTGATGGTGTTATCAGTCAATATGACGTGACGCTTCGGATGCTGCAGTATTGTATCCGTAACGCTTGCGGACATATGCTGTTGCCCCCCCGCGTTATGATCTGCGTTCCCTCGGGCGTGACCGAGGTAGAGGAACGTGCTGTGGTCGATGCGGCAAGGGAAGCAGGAGCGGGTAAGGTTTATCTGATGGAAGAACCCGTGGCGGCGGCACTTGGCGCAGGTGTGGATATTGATGCACCCGTCGGCCGTATGATCATCGACATCGGCGGCGGTACGACCGACATCGCCGTGATTTCGATGGGAGGCGTGGTCGTTTCCGAGTCTGTCCGCATCGCGGGTGAAAAGCTGGACGATGCGATCGCTCGCTATGTTAAACGAGAGCATGGGGTGCTGATCGGTATTCAAACGGCAGAGCTGATCAAGCAACGCATCGGTGCGTTGTATACCCACAAACAAGTTCGCAGCGTTGAAGTGCGCGGACGAAGTGCCCAGACGGGTCTGCCCCAAACGGTCACGCTGTCCTCCAAAGAAATGCTGGAGGCGATGGCAGAGCCTGTCAGCGCGATTTTGGACGTTGTTTGCTCTGTGATCGAACGCACACCGCCCGAGCTGCTCGGCGATATTCTTAAGTATGGTATTATCATGACGGGCGGTGGCAGTATGGTAAACGGCTTTGATAAGCTGATCTGCAAGGTAACGGGCGTTCCCGTTCGAGTGGCAGAGGACCCCGTTTGCTGTGTGGCAAAGGGAACGGGCATTGCGCTTCGCAACTATAAGCAACTGCCCGAAGGAACCATCAATCTGGCGCGCGCGCGCCGCGACCGCCTCTGATCAACATAGCGAAAGGATAGAGTGTATGAGTGAACAAGTAATTCGCGGTTTTAAACCTGCTAACGTATTTGCTTTTTTTGAACAGATCAGCGCCATTCCACGCGGCTCGGGCAACGAGGCGGGCGTGGCAGATTATCTGTGCCGCTTTGCCAAGGAACGCGGTCTGGACTGTGTGCGCGATGCCAACAATAACGTATTGATCAAAAAGCCTGCAACGAAGGGAAGACAAGATCATGCGCCGTTGCTTTTTCAAGGACACACCGATATGGTGTGCGAGAAGAATAACGATACGGTACACGATTTTGAGCGTGATCCCATTCGTCTGATACTCGAGGGCAATTGTCTGCGTGCCGACGGCACGACGCTTGGCGCGGACAACGGCATTGCCGTAGCTATGATGCTGGCGATGCTTGACGGTGAGTTGGACAGTCATCCGGCCATTGAATGTTTGTTTACCACTGAAGAGGAAACGGGCATGGGCGGCGCCATTGCATTTGACTATTCGCTTCTGAAGGCCAAGCACATGATCAACCTCGACAGCGAGCAAGAGGACACCGTTACGGTGGGCTGTGCAGGCGGTATTCGGAGCGATTTGAGCCTTGCTGTTGATCGCGAGCCCCTTGGCGACCGCGAGCTTTGTCGAGTTTCGCTGACGGGACTTTGTGGCGGTCACAGCGGTGCGGATATTCACACCGGACGTGCCAACGCCAATCTTTTGCTTGGCCGGTTGCTTGCCGCACTTTCCGACGTTCGTCTGGTCAGCATTGAGGGTGGCTCCAAGGATAATGCCATCACCCGTGAGGCTGTTGCTGTGATCGCTGTACCCAGCGTGGCTATGACGAGCATGGCGCTGCTTGGTCTTGCCGACGAGATCTCGGGCGAGCTGGTCCAGGAAGATGAAAACTGCCGTATTGTTTGCGAGCGATTGACCAATGAGGAAGCGGCTGCCATCACGGGTATGATGAGCGAAGCCGCTACCGCCCGTGTGCTGGGCTTGCTTGCCAACGCGCCGTGCGGCGTGCTTGCCATGAACGCCGAGGTGGCGGGACTTGTGGAATACTCTCGCAATCTTGGCATTTTGAGAACGACGGACAAGGCAGTCTGTATGACGTTTACCTCACGCGCATCGCGTGAGAGCCGTTTGGACGGTACGGTCTCATCGCTTGGTGCGCTGTCTGCCGCGCTTGGCGGACAGATCAACCACCACAGCCGTTACCCGGGCTGGGAATACGCGTCCGAATCGGCGGTACGTGATGCTTATGTAGCCGCGTACGAGGCGGTTGTGGGCGATGTGATGCACGTCGTTGCCATTCACGCAGGGTTGGAATGTGGCTATATCAAAAAGCAACTGCCCGATATGGATATCATTTCGATCGGCCCGAATATGCGTGGCATCCATTCGCCGGATGAAGTGCTCTTTCTTGACTCGGTCGAGCGCGTTTGGCGTGTTTTGGCCAAGCTGATCGAGGACTGGAACGTTGTTTGATGCTTGAATTGAGAAAGTGAAGTGAGCAATATGGAAAAAGACAGAAAGAATAAATCGCAGGGCGGCAAGCCCCGTCGCGACCGTAACGACCGCCGCGACAGCCGTCCGAGCCGCGACTATCGCGGCGCATCCAAATACGATCACGTCGATCGCAGCGCGCAGGCAAAGGAAAATGTGAGCGCAATGACGGACGATCAGGAGAGCTGTGGTATCGTGATCGGCCGCAATGCGGTTCGTGAGCTGCTGCACAGCGAGCGCACCATTGACAAGCTGCTCGTTCAGCGCGGTGAGCGCGAGGGCTCTATTGTTGTGCTTGTTGCACAGGCCTTGGAAAAGAAGATTCCCGTGGTCGAGGTCGATCGCGCCAAGCTGGACGCCATTGCAGGCTTTGCCCCTCATCAAGGCATTATTGCTATGGCTGCAGAAAAAGAATACGTTGACGTAGAGGATATCCTTGCTATCGCACGTGAGCGTGGCGAGCATCCCATCATTGCGATTGCGGACGGCATCACCGATCCATATAATCTTGGTGCGCTGATCCGTTGCGCCGAGGGTCTTGGCGCTCATGGCCTGATCCTGCCCAAGCGTCGTGCCGTAGGATTGACACCGCTGGTCTCCAAGGCCAGTGCGGGCGCGATCGAGCATCTGGCGGTTGCCAAGGTTGCCAATCTTGCCCAGACGGTGCAGGAATTGCAAAAGCAGGGCGTATGGGTGTATGCTGCCGAGGCAGGTGGACAGTCGTATGACAAGACTGATCTGACAGGGCCTTGTGCGATTATCTTTGGCAGTGAGGGCAATGGCGTGTCTGCCTTGCTCAAACAAAAATGTGACGCAATCATTTCCATTCCCATGCGTGGGCAGGTCAATTCGCTCAACGTGTCGACCGCGGCCTCGATTTTGCTTGCGGAAGCTGCCCGCCAACATGCCGCGGCAAGAGAAAAAAAGGCGGCAGAGCGTACCGACGGATGATACGCGCCCTTCAATAAAGTGAAAGGAGACGTTCTTTGTATGAATCGATTATCCAAAGACTCTACCGACGAGCTGTTGCAGGCACTTCGCGCTTCGCTCGATAACGAGGAAGACGGTTCGCCTGACGACGTATTTGCCGATGATTCGGCTTCTGCTCGTTCAAGGGAAGAGGACGATGAGATCGCGGCATTTGATTCTTATATGGCGGCATTGCTTGGAGAGGTTGTGCCGCAACAAGAAGCTACGCCCAAAGAGAACGCCAAAAAGCATACCAAGGGGAGAAGAAAAAAAGCTCCCGCAAAAAAAGAACAAGCAATGGAGCAGATATCCATTGCCGATCGCGATACGGTAGTCCTTTCCGATGTGGATGCTCCCGAGGAGCAGTTATTGTCTGCTGAAGCGACAGAGGAGTCCCAAGTGGAGCAGACGGTCGAAACGTCAACCGATGCTACGGTGATTGAGCAAGAGTTGCCACATCCCGACACTCAGGTGGAGCTTCCCGATGAGGTGATCGGTGAGGAGCAGCCGCAGATCGAAGATGTTTTCGTTACCGAGGAGACTGACCTTGGCGATCTGTCCTCACAGGTACCCCAAGAAGTGGTCGAGCAGCTCCGAATCCCGTCGGATTCCTTTGCGGCCTCGCCCGAAGCTGTGAGCGATGAGGTCGGCGCGACGGACGAAGACAGCATGACCGTTACTGCGCAAGGAGAGCAGGGAACGATAGGCGCATCTTCAATGGAAGATGGTTATCTGCCTGTTGAAGGCTTTGCTCCCGAGGGACTGTTTGAAGAACAGCCTTCAAGCGCCGCAGACATAGCGGAGCAAGACTCCGCCTTGCGTGAGGGGGATATTGTACTGGACAAGGATGAAGAATTGCCGCAAATAGATCAAACGACGATGAAAGCAGGAGAGATTGCCGATGAGCAAGAGCCCAAGCTCGCTGACAAATCCTCGGTGGCTCCCGTCTCTTCGCCCTTGGATGCGGCAAGAAATGCCAATGCGCGCGCGGGGGCACAGACGGATGTAATGCGTCCCAAACAGTCGCCATTGGATGCGATTGCTGCTGAACGCACGGGTGCCCGTGGTAACGTAACGCCGCTTGGCGGTGCGCCTGCCTTTGGTCGGGATCGCCGTGAGAAAACGCTCAGCGACGAGGATGTAGAGCTGTTGCTTGATCTTGGATATGAAAGCAATTTGTCAGCCAAGGTCGGATCGCAACGAATCGAAACACTCAAAAACAGACAAACGGATGACCGCGAGCAGCATCGCCGTATGAATCGTGTTTACGCCTGCAACGGCGAAGAATACAGCGGACACGCACAGGATAAACAGATCACCGATGCCTATCGCAAGCATGTGCGCCGTGCTTCTGCACGACTGACGTTTACAGTGCTGTTGACGCTGATGGTCGCGCTGACGGATCTGTTCCCACTGTTTCGCGGCTATTTGCCCGATACCTTTGCTATCCTTCCCACCTCGGGAATGTATAGCGCCATCGGTTTGATTTTGCTAAGCTTGACAGCGCTGTTTTCTTTCCCCTTGCTCAAGCAGGGAGTTGCGGATCTGTTCCGATTTTCCCCCTCGCCTGCGACCCTTCCCGCAATTTTGGTCATATTGACTGTGTTATATGACGTGCCCGGCTTGTTTGCTCCCGTGTGCGGCGTCATGCTCAATTTGCCAACGGCTCTTATGCTGGTTTTGCTGGCAATCGGGGAGCGAATGAAAATCAAAAGTGAAATGATGACCTTTTCCGTCGTCAGCGCACGCTCGCGAAAGATTGCCCTGTCCGATATGGAGGCAAAAAAGAAAAAGGTCATTCGTGACGGACATATTGTTAAGATCATCAACGACGATGCGGATCTGAGCTTGCGCCGTGTTCGCCGTACCGAGCAGATCGGCGGCTATTTTCAGCGTACAGGCCAAGGTAGCACGCGCTGTCGGGCACTCTCGTCTGTCTTGATGGTGTCCTTGCTCATCGCCGTGGTTATGGGCGTGGTGACATTGCTTTTGAAGCATGATTTGTATCATGCATTTACTGCATTTATGCTCACGCTGCAATTGACCTTGCCTGCATCGGCATTGATCGCGTATACCTATCCCAAGCTACTCGCTTCGGTCAGCCTTGCCAAACAAGGCTGTGCCATTGTTGGTGATGGCGCGGTGGATCAGTACGCGACCGACAGCATTTTGCTGTTTGACGAGACGGAAATGTTCCGTTCCAAGAGCTCGACCGAGATCACCATTAAGGGTGGCGGCGACACAAGAAAATATATCCGATACGCCAAGCGACTGTTCCGCACGTTGGGTGGCACGTTACGCAACGTAACGACCTCGGATCTGTCCGAGGAAACGTATGAGGACCGCGTCGAGATCTTGCGCGTGATGGACGAGGGCGTGGAGGCGCGCATTGACGGTAAAGTGCACATCTTGGCGGGAACGTCTGCGTTTATGATCAAAAACGGCATTCGTGTACCGAGTGAGACGGCAGAGCTGTTGGTGCGCAGACACGTGGAAAGCTGTATTTTGTACCTTGCATTTGAGGGCAAGCTGCGTCTTGGCTATGAGATCGATTACCGTATCTCAGGGCGCTTTGAGCATATGGTCGCAGAGCTGGCAAACAACCGTACGGCTGTTGCGATTGAAAGCTATGACCCCTGTATCCATGCTGAATTCTTAGCACGCAGCCGCGAGCCGGGAATCGCACCCGTGCGTGTGATCAAGCCGGTCCACTTTGAAAAGGCAGTTGAATCAAGCGTTGTAGACAGCGGTCTGATTGCGACCCGCAGTGCCCGCGATATCGCGAGGGCTGTGACGGCTTGCCATCGCCTTGCAGATAATGACCGTCGAGTCAAGCTTGTATACTATGTGGGACTGCTGCTGGGGGCACTTTTGAGCGCGGGATTGATGTTCTTCGATATGATCGATCCCATGGCGGTGCTGTTGACCGCAGTGCTGCAGTGCGTGTGGTGCATTCCTTGCGTGTTGCTGTCTCGCAAAAATATGATAAACGAACAGGAAAAAAAGAGTGAAAATGACACAAGAAATTGAGAATCGTAACAACGGCGCGCGCTACAGCAGCACGTTGCTCAAATCCATCTCCAAGCCCGGTCGGTATGCCGGCGGTGAGTATGGGCAAATCGTAAAGGATAAGGCGACGGTCAAGGCAAGATTTGCGTTTGCTTTTCCCGATAGCTACGAGATCGGTATGTCCAATCTCGGTATGCGTATTCTTTACGGTGCCCTCAACAGCCACGAAGATATTTGGTGCGAGCGTGTATTTGCGCCTTGGGTGGATATGCAAGAGCAGATGATCGGACACGATCTTGCTCTGTGCGCGCTGGAAAGCGGCGATGCCGTGCGTGAATTTGACTTCCTTGGATTCACGCTCCAATATGAAATGTGCTACACGACCGTGCTTAATATGCTGTCGCTTGCGCATATTCCGTTGCGTGCCGAGGACCGTTGCGAAGAGCATCCTCTCGTGATCGGCGGCGGCCCCTGCGCGTATAATCCCGAGCCTGTGGCAGATTTCTTTGATCTGTTCAATATTGGCGAGGGCGAGGAAATGCTTCCCGAGATCGTGCGATTGTACATCCGGATGAAGGACGAAGGGCGCTATACCCGTGCGGATTTTCTGCACGAGGCGGCTCGTACCATTCCCGGCGTGTACGTCCCTTCGCTGTATCGCGTGAGCTATCATGAGGACGGAACGATCGAGGCCTACACCCCCATTTACGATGATATTCCCACGAAAATCGAAAAGCGGATTATTCAGGATCTGGACCGGGCGTATTTTCCGAAAACGGTGGTTATGCCCTATATTGAAACGGTGCAGGACCGTATCACGGTCGAGGTTGGTCGCGGCTGTATCCGTGGCTGCCGCTTCTGCCAGGCAGGCATGGTCTATCGCCCCGTGCGCGAAAAAACGCCCGATGTGATCAACTGCCAGGCGCGCGAGATTTTTGACACCACAGGATATGAGGAGCTTTCACTGTCCTCGCTGTCCATCAGTGATTACACACGTGTGGGCGAGCTGACGGACAAGCTGCTCGAATGGACCAATCCTAATATGGTCAATTTGTCATTGCCCTCGTTGCGTGCCGACTCCTTTACCAAGGAGCTGATGGACAAGGTAACTTCTATTCGTGCATCGTCCATCACCTTTGCACCAGAGGCGGGTTCACAGAGACTGCGCGACGTAATCAATAAAAACCTTGACGAGGCAGATTTGATGCGAGCAGTCAACGTCGCTTTTGAAGCGGGTAAAAATCAAATAAAGCTGTACTTTATGCAGGGACACCCGACCGAAACGGATGCCGATCTTGCCGAAATCCCTGCGCTGGCGCATCGCGTCATTGACGAATATTACAAAAATCCCAATCGCAATAAAGCACGTCCGCCACAGGTGACCATCAGCGTCTCTCCCTTTATTCCCAAGCCGTTCACGCCCTTCCAATGGGAGGCGCAGGACACGCTGGAGGAGATGCGCCGCAAGCAGGCTTTCGTCGGTACTTGCGTGACCGATCGCAAGATCAAGTATAATCATCATGATGCTCCTACCTGCCGCATCGAAGCTGTGCTGGCACGCGGCGACCGCCGTTTGGGCAAGGCGCTGGAGGAGGCTTGCCGACGTGGCTTCAAATTTGATGCCTGGTCGGAATACTTTGATTATGATGCATGGATGTCGGTGTTTGCCGATACGGGCATTGATCCGGCCTTTTACGCCAATCGTGCGTACGGGCTTGACGAGGTACTGCCATGGGATATTATTGACTGCGGCGTGACTAAAGCATTTCTCAAGCGCGAGCGTGAGCGCGCTTATAAGGCCGCTACAACGCCCAACTGTCGCGAAGCGTGCAGTGGTTGCGGCGCAAATAAGTGGGGAGGTGAGCGCGCATGCTGTCCGAACAGCAAATCGTAAATCGCAAGCCCAAAGAGGCATATCCTGCCTTGGAGCAGCCGCGTACCGTGCGCGTCAAATTTCGCAAGATAGGTAACCTGCAATACATTTCGCATCTCGATCTGCAGCGTACCATCAGCCGCGTGCTGGTCCGCGCGGGCATTCCTATGTGGTACACTAAGGGCTTCAATCCTCATGCCAAGATGACGTTCGGTCTGCCGCTGAGTGTTGGCGCTGAGAGCCTTTGCGAATATCTTGATCTGCGCATTGATCGCGATATGAGCTGTGAGGAGATCAAGGACCGTCTGAACGGTGCACTGACCGACGAGCTTTACGTGTTGGACGTATACGCTGTGCCTCAGGGATCGGCCTTTGCCGATATTATCTGGGCGGCGTACGATATTCGCCTGCGAACGCAGGGATTGTCCCCTTCGCTTGCCGACGAGATCAAAACTTATCTGACGACCTCGCCCTTGATGATGGACAAAAAGTCCAAGTCGGGCATCCGTCAGGTGGATATTACTACCCTCATTCGCTCGCTTGACTCGAGCGTAGAGAACGACGAGCTTCGAATCCGCGCGACGCTGTGTGTGTCGGGCTCGGACTATCTGAATCCCGAATATCTCATTCGCGCGCTGCGTGAACGCTTTGGCCTGTTGCCCGAGGGCGATATGACGAGCGAATATACCATTTTGCGCACCCACGTCTATCTGACGGATGGCGTGACCGAATTCAAATGACGACGAACAAAAGGAGAAACTGCGATGTTACATCTTTTTTCTGCCAATTACCTCAAGCCCACAGGCTGGCTGCATCGTCAGCTTCGCATCCAGGCCGACGGCCTGTCGGGCAATCTGGATAAGATCTGGCCCGATATCCGTGATAGCGCCTGGATCGGCGGTGACCGCGATGGCTGGGAGCGTGTGCCCTACTGGCTTGACGGCTTCATTCCGCTGGCCTGGTTGCTTGACGATGAGGATATGAAAGCGCGTGCGAAACGATATGTTGACGGCATTCTTGATCGTCAGTGTGCTGACGGTTGGATCTGTCCTTGTTCAAAAGAAGCGCGCAAGGATTATGACGTTTGGGCGTATCAGCTTGTATGCAAGGTACTGGCGCTGTACTGTGACTTCACGGCAGACAAGCGCGCCTACGATGGCCTTTGCCGCGCGCTGCGCTGCCTTTACGAGCTGATGAGCAATGGAACGGTCAAGCTCAAGGATTGGGGCAAATTCCGTTGGTTCGAGGCACTCATTCCCATTGCCTACATCTATGAGCGCACGGGCGAGGAATATTTGCTCTCACTGGCAAGGCTCTTACGCGAGCAGGGAACGGACTACACCGCCTTGACCGAGCGTTGGGTGCGTCCTTTGAATATCTGGACGCTGGAAACGCACGTCGTTAATCTGAACATGATGATCAAATACGGTGCGCTGGTCAAGCAGCTGCTTGGCGAGGAAAGCGTGACAGTGCAGGACGATCCTGCGTATCTCTGGGGCATCCTGGAAAAATACAACGGCACGGCCGTCGGCACTATCACAGGCGACGAATGTCTGGCGGGCATTGGCAACACGCACGGCTTTGAGCTCTGCTCCATTGCTGAGCTGATGTATTCCTGCGAAACGCTGTATACCGCTACGGGCAATGCCGTATGGGCCGATCGTGTAGAAAAGGCGGCCTTCAACGCGTTGCCGGCCGCCATCAGCGACGATATGTGGACGCATCAGTATGACCAGTTGGTCAACCAGATCGCCTGCGAAAAATATCCCAACAAGCCCATCTTCCGTACCAATAACGGCGAGTCGGGGCTGTTTGGTCTTGAGCCCGGCTTTGGTTGCTGTACCTCTAACTTTAATCAGGCTTGGCCTAAATTTGCGATGAACGCTTATCAGCACGACGACGGCGCGATCGTCTGCGCGCACCTTGTTCCCTGCAAACTGACCACTGCCGTCAACGGTGTTGCGGTTACGATAGAGAACGTGTCCGAGTATCCTTTCCGCCTGAATGCATCCATTCACGTGAGCGTGCAGAGTCAGGTAACGTTCCCATTGAAGATCCGTGTACCGTCCTGGGCTAAGAGTGCTGCGGCCAGGACCGACGGTCAGAAGGCGCTTCGCATGGGCGACTATCTTGTGATTGATCGCGCATGGGAGGGGGAAAGCGTTGTGGAGATCATCTTGAAAGATGAGCCTCATTTGGTCAAACGTCCAAACGGCGTGTATGTGGCTGCCTACGGTCCGTTGGTGTTCGCCTTGCCCATCGAGGCGGAGTATCATATGAAGGAATACACCCGCGACGGCGTGGAGCGCAAATTCCCCTACTGCGATTATGAACTGACGCCCAAGAGTGAATGGCGATATGGCTTTGCAAGCAAGACGCTTGAGCCTTGCTTGGGGGAGGGCAACGAATATCCCTTCTCGGCATCTGCGCCTCGGATCGCTCTGAAGGCAAGTATGGCTCCGGTGGATTGGGATTTTGCCGATGGTTATGATAATGTCAGCGCTGAAAAGGCAAATTCAGCCGTTGCTCAAGGTGAAGCACGCGAGATGCTGCTTGTTCCGTACGGCGCGGCTAAGTTGCGCGTGACCGAGATGATAATGACGAGAAAATCCAAAGGATAAAAGTAAAACTGCTCGATGCGTTGCGCATCGAGCAGTTTTGGCGTTACAGTAATTTTTGCAGTCTTGGCAGTATTCTGCTTGCCAAAGGACAAAACAGCATAGTAGCTGTGACAATACCGAAAGCGGCCTGCAAAGAGTCGCCGGGGATGCTGATTGCTGCAGCAAGGCCACCGCCACGAATGACGGCACTGAAGAAAAAGTATCCGAGCACCATAAAGATCTCGGCAGTAAAGCCGCTGACAAGACAAGGGAGTAACGTTCTTTTGAAGGTGGGAACGCCGCGATACAGCCGACGAAACAGGGCACCCGCTACAAGAGCAACCGTAGCCTTTATGACAAACGAGGGCAAGGCATAAGCCGCATATCCGCTGAGTAAATCGGCCAGCATAGTGCCGATAGCGGAAGCGGCCAAGCCATAGGGAAGGGGAAGCATCCAAGCGGCAAGCAGGCAAAGGCAGTCCCCCGGATGGATATAGCCGCCCGTTGCCGGAATGGGAATTTGAAAAAATCGTGTTGAAACGTAGATCAAAGCGGCAAACAAAGCAGACATGACCAGGTTGCGTAAATGAACAGAATGTTGTTTCATAACAAAACCTCGAGAACAGGATGTCAATATTATAATCCCAAAACGAGACTTTTGCAAGAGGAATCGGCATATTTTTTGCTTCATACTTTTAACAAAAGAATTTATAAAAAATTCGTCGTTTTAGCCAAATATTACAAGAGCAACTTGACATTGCATTGAAATTCTGTTAAACTATGCGTAGTATGATGCCCATCTGTACGCAGAGGGCGGAAAGAGGTGCAAATGAAACCGGCACGACGCATATTGGGACTATTTCTTTGTTTTATGATTTTGTGTGTGCTTCCCCTTCCGACGGTATCCGCACAACAATCCTCGCAGACCTCTGCACTGCCGGAGACTGTCGCAAACGGAGCTGAAACACTGGACGGCTGGACGGCTGACGGTGAATTGGCTCTGGATACCGAGGATTTCACGCAGGGCGAGGGCTGTGTATCGGTCACGTTGGATGTGGCGCAAGACAGCAATGCCATTTTGTCGGTGCGCGCGACGTTTGATGATGTCGATGTCAGCGGCGTAGGAGCATTTTCGTTTGACTTTTATATTTCCGATCCTGCACTGTTGACCGCCTCGCAGATCATTGCTTTGGATTTTGGTTCCTCAAAGTCACCGGATAGCGAGTTGATTACCTGGTATGAGGATGCCTTCAGCGGCATTCAGGAAAGTGGATGGTATCGCATCAGCTTGCCGGTCAATGAAGCCATCAATCGGTCCTTCAAGGATACAAACCTAAACTATTTTTGTCTGCAATTCTTCCATGTCAATCCGACGGAAGATCTTGAAGATGTTGAGATCAAGATCGATAATATCACGGCAACAATTGTCGAATACCATAAGCTGCGTACTGTGGATATGTGTGATACTGCAGACGGTTGGTCGGGAATCGGAGATGCCGGATATGCCGCTCCTCCGTTGTGCGACACAGCCAATAAGAAGCAGGGAACGGCTAGTATTCAATACCAAGTGGTATTGCCCGAGCAGAGACATTTGGTTTCGCAAAAAACATATGAGCCCATGAATGCTACGGGTGCGACTCACGTTGAAATGGACGTATATGTGTCGGATCTTAGTGCGTTTGAGCACTGCCGATATGCCATTCAGTTTGAGATCACGTCTTCCGGAACGTGTGACCACCAGGAGTACTGTTGGTCGCTGGACAAATATGTCCTGCACGAGGGGTGGAATCATATTCGATTACCGATCGCAGCAGCAAGTACGTGTGATGGAGCTCCGAACATGGCGGCGATCAATTATCTTCGTTTCCATACTTTAGATATTACGCAAGCCAAGGGTAATGTCTGGACCTTCCGTGTGGATAATATCTACTTTTCTGCCCCCCGATCCATTGAAAATCTGATCCTGGGCGCCACGCCCATCGCACGTGAAGAAAAGCCGGATGATACGCCTGATGACAACCCTGATAACCCTCCCGAAAATCCTCCGGAGGATATTCCTGACGATGGCGAACAGCAGCTTCCTCTGCCTCCCACGCCCGGACCGGGAACGGAAAATGAAAACAATCAAAACAACGAGAGTGCCCTGCGCGCCCGTCAGACCCAGCAGAAGGCTAAGATTCTGTTGATTTTGATGGTATTCACCATCATCGGCATAGATGCCGTTGTTGTTGCTTTGAAGCAAAAAAAGAAACAGGATGAGGTGCTTGTTGCCGAGGGTGACGGACAACCGCCTGCGGAGAGCTGACATGGCCAGGGTACAGCGATTTACCGTCACACTGGACGGCGTAGAGCATAAACTTATTTATCGTTGCAGCGTTTTTTGGCGGCACGTTGTGTTGGAAATTGACGGTGAGCGATACGAGCTGCCTCGCGGTGAGCGGCAGGAGCCCTTTATCTTGGGCGGTGAGCAGGCCGTTTTGGTCATTCGCAAAAACGGCAGTGCGGCCATACTGACTCACGATGGCGAAGCTCAAGAAGATACGTAATGATAGTGTATATGAAAAACCGTAGCTTTTGTAAAGAAGCTACGGTTTTTTGTTACGGATTCAGTTTTTTATCATAGGCCACGGCCAGATCAACGACAAGCCCATAGCTGCGGGTCCCTTCGGTGCCATTGCCCTTGAGATAGAGGTCGTTGATGGTGCCGCTGACTTCGCCTGCCACCGAGTCGCGGTATTTATCAAAAAACTTGCTGTATGCGCTCATTTCATAGCGGACGGTCATCGGCAGTTGATTGCGTGCCTGCACATACAAGCCCGGGTCGGCAGAGTACAGCGAGGATGCCACGTATTCGTACAGATTCAAATAGCCGCTGTAGCGAATGTAAGCGTCATCCGAGGAAATGCAAACGAGAAAGGCGATGAAATTGGCCTCGTCCTCGCGAGCGATGCCGCGCTGATGTGCCATTTCATGTGCCGCTGTGTAGGGAATTGTATAATCGGGGAAATTGACGTTGATGTTGGCTTCGCCGGTAAAGTAAGAATAAACACCTGTGATATGAGTGTAGGACATGGCTTCGCTGAGGATCACGGGCTTGACACGGCTGTTAAAATGGGCGATAAAGTCATATTCGGCGCAAAAATTATCATAGGCGGTGAGTAGCTTTTGATTCATTTCGCCGATCGAATAGGGCATGACTGAAAAGTCCTTTTCGATAAAATCCACCTGTTCAGCATCGCGATGGATGTTGTCAATCAAATGAACAGCAGCGGCATACAGCTCCTCGGCGCTTACCTTTTCACGGTCCAGATCCAGTTTGGACTTGTCGTCCAACGTAACGCCGTAATAGCCGGCGGCAAAATTGGTGACAAATAAAATGGCAAACACGCAAACGGCACTGACGACCTTGAGCAGGTACATACTGACCGATCGCCAGCTTTTTGCATGCGTCTTTATGGCGTAAATAACCAGTGCAATCAAAATCAGCGGCGACAGCATGAGTAGGATCTCAGCAAATGAGAAGGGTAAAAAGGAGGTCAGCTTGGCAAATACAAAGCGAAAGGCCTGACTGATCGTGCGATTGAACCAATCGGCAAAGCCGGGAAACAGGCGAAATGCGATTGTCAAAATACCGCATATTCCCGTGATGATAAATGAAATGATACAAATACGGGGCAATTGTTCACAGCGCGGTCGGGTCTCTGTAGGCGCGACTTTGCTGTGAGCGGTTGGAGCTTTCTTTTTGAATATCATATATCCTCCGTGGCCGCAAGACGGCCGATTTATGTTATATTATGGTCGGGCAAAAACGCGCGCAGATCAGAACTGAGCGGCGCGACGACCGTCACGATTTTTCCTGTCGTTGGGTGAGGGAAGACCAGAGAATAGGCGTGAAGCGCCTGACGCGTGGGGGTAGGAATTCCCTCTGTGTGTTCGCCGTATAGTGTATCTCCTGCGATGGGAGCTCCTAAATGAGCAAAGTGAACGCGAAGCTGATGGGTGCGCCCCGTCAGCGGTTGTGCCTTGACCAACGTGCGGGCGTATGTGCCGACGTTCCAACTGGCAATGACAGCGTAGCGCGTTTTAGCCGCGTGTGCACCGACAGCATCGGGAGAACAGACCTCACGGGTGATGATGCTCTCCTTGGTACGGCGAATGGGAAGGTCGATCTCGCCTTGGCGCTGAGGCAATATGCCCTCAAGCAATGCCAGATAATTTTTATGGATACGACCTTCGTGCATGGCAACCGACAATCGCGCGGCGGCTAATTGATTGCGGGCAAGCAATACCGCGCCACTGGTATCGCGATCCAGGCGATTAACAGAACGAAAGACGGGAGCGTGCCCCATCGTTGCCAGCTCGTAGTGGGCAACGGCATTGGCCAGCGTATCGTCAAAGTGTCCGTGAGAGGGGTGTGTGGGCATACCATGGGGCTTGTTACAGACCAGTATATCTGCATCCTCGTATAAAACGGTTGGCCATGCGTCCGAGGGGATGATGGTGCCGTGCGGCGTCTCAGACGTGTCTTCCCATGCCAGTATCAGCACGTCATTTTGATGCAATACAGCACGAACGGTCACGCTCTCGCCATTGAGCAGAATGCCTCGGGGCGTCTGCTTGAGTCGGGTGATCAGACGGTGGGAAAGACCGAGTGTACGCAAAAGATAATCGCGTAGCAATACGCCGTCATTCCTTGCCTGTATGATATATTGCATGTCCTCACCTCCAAAGATCTGCTTCCTCTGATATTATAGACGAAAAAAACGAAATATACAAGAACTTTGGCTGATTTTTCCGTGAAAAGGAGAGCACAATCATAAAAAACATATCGCATGCGTACAATAAAACAGTAAAAAAGGAGGGGCAGATATGTATATTCAAACAAAAGCGCGCCTCTCGTATACAAAGATTCTGTTCGGCGGCATGGCGCTTTTGATGGCAGTATTGCTGATCAGATACTCGCATATTACCATGGAGCATATGCGCAGAGGAATGTTGATCTGCGTTCGCACAATGATCCCCTCGCTGTTTCCCTTTATGGTCGTGTCTGAATTGATTGTGAAAAGCGGTGCAGGTGAGCTGGCCTCGCGCTATCCTGCCCGCATTTTACGACCGTTGCTTGATGTGCCGGATGAGGGCGTTTGCGCTTTGATCCTGGGCTGGCTGTGCGGCTTTCCCGTAGGCAGTCGAGCGGCCGCAGACTATTATCGCGCGGGACGGCTGACCAAACGGCAGTTTCATGTGATTGTTTGCAGCTGCAACGTGCCAAGCTCTGCGTTTTTGGTCAGCGCCGTGGGGGTTGCGCTGTTTGGCAATGCCTCGCTTGGGCGATGGCTGGTTGCGCTGGCTCTTGTTTCATCGCTTGCGGCAGGTATGCTGTTTCGTTTTTTACTGCCGCGGAAAAATGCTTGGCAGTATGGTGTCGGGCAAAGCGCACCGCGCGGTGAAGCGTCACAGGGGCAACTGCTGCCTATGGCGATAACCTCTGCGGCTACGGGAATGCTCAACGTATGTGCGACGGTGCTTTTATTTTCAGCTTTTGTCGGCACGCTGATGCACACGCTTGACGGGCTGTCTATCGGCGGCCTTGCGCGGGCGGTGATCTATGGGGTGTTCGAATTGTCGACGGGGGTGTGTGAGGCATCCGCACTTTGCCCGCCTGCGGTGGCGGCTGCTCTTTGCGCTGCCATCGTAGGCTGGGCGGGGCTGTCTGTGCATTGCCAGATGCTGGCTGTTTGTGAGGGATGCCCTGTGGCCATGGGGTGGTTTTGGCTGTCGCGTATTTTGCAGGCGTTGCTATGCGGTGGGGGTATGATCTTGCTTATCAAAACAGGATTGGTACAACTTGATCGCTTGCCCGAGTCAACGGCATTGCGGGATATGATGGTCAGCGGAAGCGCGGCATGGGTAGGTCACTTTGCGCATGGATTCGGCATGGTGTGTAACGTGCTATTCGCGGTGGCTCTGGTGATCGCGATCCGATGTTACAGTATGCAAAACAAAAAGAAACGAGGCTGTGAGAGATGAAAGAACAAAAACAAAAGAGAGTCTCCCTGTGGCGACGAATGCGGGATCGGTATGATTGCGCCATGGGACATTGCCTGCGCGGTGAAATGCAGGGCTGTCGGCAGTTGACCCTGCAAGGCTGTGAGAAGATACTCGAATACGGCAATCGCCGCATACGGCTGGCGCTTCGCGATCCCGATGCGTGCGAAATCACCGTGCTCGGAGAAGAATTGATATGCTTGAGCTATCATCCTGATGCGGTGGTGGTAGAGGGCAGAATCTACCACATCGTCTTAGGACGTGAGGATGGGACGTGCGAGGAGGATGTATGCGGCTTGAGTATGTGATTTTAGGATATTGTGAATTTTACGTGCGCGCGGCACACGCGGTCTGCTTTTTAAATCTTTGCCACGAAAAGGGGTTTTTATATCAACCGGTTACTGCTCATGATGATGAGGATACGTATTGCTATCGATGCCGTCTTGCCATTTCGTCGGCTTTGCTGAAGCACTGCGCTCAATGTGGCATTGAGGTGTGCAATGTGATCTATGGCGGTCTGCCGCGCTTTTTTTATCGTTACCGTCGCCGCGCGGGCTTGGCGGTGGGCGGCTTGCTGGCCTGCATTTTGGTGTGGCTGTCCTGTCATGTGGTGTGGGACGTGCGTATTGAGGCAGAGGGAGACGTGAGCCATATTCATATGCGTGAGCAGCTGGCTGTATGTGGACTTTCGGTTGGCGATTGGATTCCCGATCTGGAAACAGACGAGATCGAAAGCCGCCTGTTGACGACTTCGCAAGGTATCGCATGGGTGTCAATCAATATGCGGGGCACAGTTGCCTACGTACAGATCCGGCCCTTGCTTACGCCTGATGAGGCTGGCTCAAACGGAGAGACGGTCAATTTGGTGGCAGGTGGCGAGGGTATCGTCGAGTCGGTCAGACTGATGGCGGGTGAGGTGGTCGTCAAGCCGGGAGATCTGGTGCGAAAAGGGCAGCTTCTTATCTCGGGGGTGCGCGATGTTGGTGTCGATGGTTTTGCACTGACCGAGGCGCGAGGCGAGGTGATGGCTCGCACGACGCATATGATCAGAGTCGAAATTCCGCTGTCTTATGAGCAAAAAGTCTATACAGGCGAAAAAAAGAGAGAAAAAACACTGTTTTTTTTCGGAAAAGCAATAAAAGTTACAAAAAGTACTGGAATTATAGGGGGGAATTGTGATACAATAAAGAGACTGGAAATATACAGTCTGTTTGGCAATGCCGCCCTGCCTGTTTCGATGGAAACCGTCGAGGTGCGACCGTATGAAATGCATACGGTTAATCTTGCACCCGATGAGGCACAAAAGCGGGCATACGAACAATTGGGACGCGAACTGACAATGGCCACACGCGATGCGATGCTATTGTCCCGGCGTGTGACCTGTGAACTTACGGACGAAGCGTGTGTGCTGACGTGCACATACACAAGCCTTGAAAATATCGCTGTGCCGTTGCCTTTTGCAACAGAGTCTGGTGAGCGCGTTCCTGAATGAAAGTTTTTTGTTGCCGGAGGCAAAGTATGAGTCAACACAAAAAGATTATAAACTTACCAAGTGCTGAGGTCACCTCCCGTATGTTTGGCCCGTTTGATGCCAACGTTACGCTGATTGAGCGAGCATTTGCCGTTGTTATTCGCAATCGCCACGGCGGTGCGGAAGGCGAGGACGCCATCAGTGTTGAGGGCAATGATGCTCGTGGCGTTGAGCAAGCGGTACAGGTGCTTGAAACGGTACGAACCGTTGCCAAGCAAGGCGATGCTGTGCCCGAGCAATCGGTGCGGTATATTATCGATATGGTCAGAGCAGGCGAGCAAAGCGCACTGTCCGACATGAGCGACGATTGCATTTGCGTGACAACGCGCGGAAAGCCCATCAAGGCCAAGACGGTCGGTCAGCGTCGCTACGTCAATGCGATTCGTAAAAATACCATCATTTTTGGTGTCGGTCCTGCCGGTACAGGTAAGACCTTCCTTGCCGTCGCCATGGCGGTCAAGGCGCTGCGGGACAAGCAGGTCAGCCGTATCATCCTGACTCGCCCTGCGATTGAAGCAGGCGAGCGCCTGGGCTTTTTGCCGGGCGATCTTCAAAGCAAGATCGATCCGTATCTGCGTCCTCTTTACGATGCGTTGTTTGAAATGATGGGGCCCGAGAATTATCAGCATTGTGTCGAAAAGCAGACCATTGAGGTCGCGCCGCTTGCCTATATGCGCGGACGCACGCTGGACGATTCGTTTATCATTCTCGATGAAGCCCAAAACGCCACGCCCGAGCAAATGAAAATGTTTCTGACTCGTCTTGGCTTTAACTCCAAAGCAGTCATCACGGGAGATTTGACTCAGACCGACCTGCCGCACGGAACGCGCAGTGGTCTTTCGTTAGCGGTCAAAATTCTTCAGGATATTGAGGACATTTCCATCCACCACTTTACCGAGCGCGACGTGGTGCGCCATCACCTGGTGCAAAAGATCATTCAGGCTTACGACCGATTTGAAAACGAGCGGCGTGCCGAAAATGAAAAGCGCGGCGAGAGCTTCGCGGCAAAAAAATTCAAGAAAAACTAAAACATCAAAATAAAGGACGGTAAACATCATGAACTTGATAGTATACTACGAAAACGAACAAAACGCTACTCCCGTAACCTATAAGCTGAAAATGCTCATTCGCCGCGCCATTGCTGAAACGCTGGCCTATGAACAGTATAACAATGACGCAGAGGTCAGCGTGACGCTGACTGACAGTGAGGGCATTCAGGATCTCAATCTGCGTTTCCGCGGCATTGACGCGCCTACGGACGTTTTGTCCTTCCCGTTGTTTGATTTCGAAGGTGAGACGGACGAGCCTCCTGTAGATGAGATTCAAAATATGCTGGGTGATATTGTACTCAATTTGGAACGCACGACAGCACAGGCACAGGAGTATGGACACAGCTTTGAGCGAGAAGCCGCTTTTTTGACGGTGCATTCCATGCTTCACTTGCTTGGCTATGATCATGAAACAAGCGAGCAGGACGAGGCAGATATGAGAGCGCGTCAAAGAGAAATCATGGACCGCATGGGATTGTCCGTGGAAGGATAATCAGAACAACTGCGGCGGAGAAAGGAGCTAATATGCCATATCCGGGATTTAAAAACAAAAGAAATAGCGACGATATACAGCCCGAGCCCATTCGAAGAGAGCAAAAAGCGATGCCTGCTGATACGATAGGAAAGACCGAAACCTTTGTCACACGCAACGTCAAACTACTGACCTTTATCGGTTGTATGCTGGTCATTGTAGCCATTATGATCGGCTTTGGCATCTACCGCGCCACCCACTACGGTAATTTGGTAGAAGAGCCTGAAAATCTGATGACGGTTGAGCAGATGCAGGCGATTATGGCCAAAGGAGAGAATCTGACGTGGAAGGATCTCCATGACTATCCCTGTGAGGTGTTGGGAGAGGATATCGTATACGTATGTCGTTACAACGTTGAAGGTGGCGACTATTATTTGATGGTAACGTCCGAAGCCAAGGGAACGTCCATCATTTCGGTTATTCTCGTGGACCTGAATACATACGAGCAGACAGAGATCTTTGCTCCCGATAAGGTAGAATGAAAGGTGAGAAAACAAACAATATGAATCAGACAAGAACCGCATATATCGCCATTGTCGGGCGACCCAACGTGGGAAAATCGACACTATTGAATACATTACTTGGTGAGAAGATCGCCATTGTTTCCAACAAGCCCCAAACAACGCGAAATCGCATTCTCGGTATTTTGACCGAGGGTAACGATCAGTACGTATTTTTGGACACTCCCGGCATTTTCACGCCCCGCAACGCGCTGGGCGAGTTTATGGTGCGCACGGCAGACGCGTCGCTGGGTGACTCGGATGCCGTGATACTGATGGTCGATGCGACGAGCAAGATCAGTGCGGTCGAGGAAAAGATCATCGAAAATATCAAAAGAACGGGCATTCCGTCCATTCTCGCGGTCAACAAGACCGATCTGGCCACACCCGAGCAGATCGCGATCTGTCTGCAGACGTACTCGGAGCGCCACGCATTTGACGCTTACGTGCCGCTGTGCGCCAAGAACGGTAAAAACGCAAAGGCGTTGCTTTCCGAGTGCGAAAAGTTCCTTGTGGACTCCGAATGGCTGTTCCCCGAGGATATGATGACCGACCAGCCCATGCGCCAGGTGACTGCCGAGATCATTCGCGAGAAGATTTTGCGCACGCTGGACAAGGAAATTCCCCATGGTGTCGCCGTCGTGATTGAGGAGTTTAAGGAAGAGGACACGTTGGTCAGTATTCGCGCAGAGATCTTCTGCGAGAAGGAATCTCACAAGGGTATTATCGTCGGAAAGGGTGGCGAAGGCCTCAAGCGCATCGGCTCGTATGCCCGTGCAGACTTGGAAAAGATGCTGGAAAAGAAGGTGTATCTTAATCTTTGGGTTAAGGTCAAGGAAAACTGGCGCGACAATGCCCGTGCCGTCGGCAATTTCGGCTATCAGGACGAATAACCAAGGTCAATCATAGATACGAAAGGAGCGTGAGGATATGTCGGAGCAGTGCCATACCATGGGGCTGGTCATTCGCGCCAAGCGAGAAAAGGATGTCATCCTTACGCTGCTGACGCCTGAGATGGGCAAGATGACCGTGATTGCCAAAGGTGCGAGATCGCTCAAGGGACCTCAAATGGCCATGAGCCAGCCCTTTTGCTACGGTGATTTTGAATTGTACAAAAAGGGAGATCTCTATTGGCTGCGCACCGGAGAGCTGAAGGAAAACTTTTACGGTGTGACCTCGCGTCTGGATGCGCTCAATCTGGCGGCATATTTTTGTGATGTCGCGATTGCTGTCAGCGAGCCGGGCGAGCCTTGCGAGGAGCTGTTGCGATTGCTGCTCAATTCGCTGTATTTTCTTGCCAACAAGACCTATCCCGACGAGCTGATCAAGGGGGTATTTGAGTGGAGAGTTCTTGCAATGCAAGGGCTGTCTCCTGCGGTCCATCGTTGCTGTGGATGCGGTAAGGTGCAGGATGGTGGTTTTGCGCTGGATATTGCGCAGGGCGAGCTTTTCTGCGGCGAGTGTCGTGCTAAGCGAGAGGTGCTTGGCGACGGTTTGCGCATAGACGACGATGCTCCTCGCCACGAATGGGTGTTGCTTTCGCAGGGGGCACTGGAGGCGATTCGATTTGCCATTTCCACGCCGCTGGGTAAGATGATGTCCTTCCGTTTGGACGATGAGACCGGCCGATATGATTTGTCACGCGCGGGAGAGAAGTTCGTGCGGTATCATTTGGACGTGGACAGCGCGGCTTTGAAAATGTATGAGCAAATGAGGGGAAAATAGCGTGTAAGATCGTCAACGCGGAACGATCTTTACAGGGAGCTATATCCCGATTACCAATATTTCCGATTCAAAGGGACTACGATTCTACTATGAAAATTACAGAAAAAACAATGACAACGCTGGAGTTCGATCGCGTTCTTGCCATGCTTGCTGACTGTGCCCCAACCGAGGGGAGTCGCGCAATGGCCGTACGCCTCTCTCCATCGGATGACATTCACGTTGTATTGCGCCGCCTGCGACATACAACAGATGCACGCCGTATGTGTGATGCCAAGGGTATGCCGTCCTTTGGTATGGTCAAGGACGTCGTCGGTTGTTGCGAACGAGCAGAGAAGGGCGCGGTGCTCTCTCCCCGTGAGCTGTTAGACATTGCGAACGTACTTCGCACGGCGCGGACGCTTCGCGATTACGGCACGACAAATATGACGTTTGAGACCTCGCTGGATGAAATGTTTGAGCGTTTGATGCCCAACCGTCATCTGGAGCTTCAGATCGAGCGAGCTATCCCCGCCGAAGACATGATTGCAGACGAAGCAAGTCCTGCGCTTGCCACTATCCGCCGCAATATGCGTGCAGCCAATATCCGCATCAAGGATATTCTGCACAAATATATTTCGGGCGGAACGCACGCCAAATTCCTGCAGGAGAATCTGGTGACCACGCGCGATGGGCGTTACGTTGTTCCCGTGCGTGCTGAATGCCGCGGTGACGTTCCCGGCTTGTTGCACGATACTTCTGCCTCAGGCGCGACACTGTTTATTGAGCCTATGGCTGTGGTCGAAGCCAACAACGAGCTCCGTCTTCTTCACGCCAAGGAAGAGCGTGAGATCGAGCGAATTTTGGCGGAGTTGTCTGCCGCTGTCAGCGAGGTTGGCAGTGTCATCGATCTGAATTACCGCAATATCACCGAGTTGGCCTTTATTTTCGCTTGCGGTGAGCTGTCCGCACGTATGAGGGGCATTGCACCGCTTCTAACGGGCGAAAGAACAGTCAAGCTCTCGCGTGCTCGTCATCCCCTCATCGATAAAAGCACCGTGGTGCCGATCAACGTATCCTTGGGCGCAGGCTGCGGGGACAACGGTGGCTATGATACCTTAATTATCACCGGTCCCAATACGGGCGGTAAAACGGTCACCCTCAAAACGCTGGGCCTGTTTGCTTTGATGGTGCAATCCGGCTTGCATATTCCTGCCGATGAGCCATCTACTATGTGTTTGTTTGATCGTGTTTTGGTCGATCTTGGCGACGAGCAGAGCATTGAGCAATCGTTGTCAACTTTTTCGTCGCATATGGTCAATATCGTTTCTATTTTGAATGAATTGACCGACCGCTCTCTGGTGCTGTTTGATGAGTTGGGTGGCGGCACTGACCCTGTGGAAGGTGCGGCACTGGCGGTGGCCATCATCGAGGCCGTACGCGACGCGGGCGCGATGTGCGGTGCGACGACACACTATGCAGAACTGAAAGCCTATGCCTTATCGACACCCGGCGTCTGCAACGCTTCATGTGAGTTTGACGTAGAAACACTCAAACCGACCTACAAGCTGATCGTGGGCACGCCCGGTAAATCCAACGCGTTTGCCATTTCAACCAAGCTTGGTATTCCTTCTGCCATTGTAGCACGGGCGCAGGAATATATCAGCGCGGATAACAAACAGTTTGAAGATGTCATCGAACAGCTGGAGCGTAGCCGTATCGCTATGGATAAAGAGCGCGCGGAGGCTGAGCGCTTGCGCAAGGAATATGAGGCCTACAAGGTCTCGGCCGAGCGACAGATTCAAAAGCAACTGGCACAGTCGGAAACCACGTTGGAAAAGGCACGCGAAAAGGCGCAGGCCATTTTGACCAGCGCTAAGGTGTCCAGCGACTATATTTTGGAACAGGCAGACAAGGTTCGCCGGGCCCAACAGACCGATCGTTTGGCATCACAGTTGGAGGAAACACGCCGCAACGTTCGTGCCTATCTGAGGGAAAACGAGAATATGTTGGATCCTGTGGATGAACGCAAGGATGAAAACTACGTACTGCCGCGCGCCCTTCGCAAAGGCGACGAGGTCTATCTCATGGATATTGGCAAGCAAGCCGTTGTCGTTTCAGAGCCCGATCGTAGTGGAAACGTTATGGTCAAGGCGGGCATCATTACGACCAAAACCAAGATCAAAAATCTCAAGCTGATCGAAAACAGCCCCCAACTGATTACGAAAGACAAGCAGAGCAAAAAAGCAGCGGATTATCGCGCACAGGTCAGTCACAATTTCAAGCCCGAGATCGACCTGCGGGGCATGACGGGTGAGGAGGCATGGAGTGCGGTTGATAAGTATCTCGACGAGGCACAGCTGCACGGTATCAAAACCGTTTCGCTCATTCACGGCAAGGGCACGGGCGCGCTGAAAACAGCGCTTTGGCGTTTTTTAAAGGGCGATAAGCGATTGTCCTCCTTCCGCCTCGGTCAGTATGGCGAGGGCGATGGCGGTGTGACGGTTGTTGAACTCAAATAATTTGCTTTGTTACTTTTGCATAACCGATCGCGGTTCCGTCAATCATGCTGATGGTGCGCGGTCGGTTTTGCTGTTTTATACGAATAAAAAAATTTCAAAAATGCAAAAAAAAGTAGGAGAAAAAATTTAAAACGAGGGGTACGGGTGTTGACAAGTTGTGAATTTTATGGTATAATAAGCCATAAAATTGATCATATCTCAGATAAATTTGTTGTGCATTTCGCCACATGATATGACGATTTGGATGCAGAAATCCATGTATTTATACCAAAGAGAGGATGAAATGAATGGAAATCGCGATTATCGCCCATGATACGAAGAAAGAACTGATGGCTCAGTTCTGTATTGCATACTGCGGCATTTTGAGTAAGCATAATCTTTGTGCCACGAGCATTACTGCGAAATATATTTCGGATGCTACGGGCCTGAATATTGAACGGCTTTTGACAGGCGAGCAGGGCGGCGAGCAGCAGATTGCCTCTCGTATTGCTTATAACGAGATCGACATTTTGCTGGATTTCCGTGATACCCGTCAGTCCGACTACGTTGATCCTGTGGAGCATGAGCTGTTCCGTATGTGTGATATGTACAATATTCCCGTTGCAACCAATATTGCGACGGCCGAGGTGATCATTACAGCACTGGACCGCGGCGATTTGGATTGGCGTGAGATTTTCAATCCTCGCTCGGCTTATAATCAGCGCCATAAAAAATAATTGAAAAATCTATTGACAAACGTATGTCCATGCGGTAAAATAATGCATGGCAACGCGTTTGCCGCGAATCGGACATGTAAAGGGAGCGCTTTACAACCAGAGAGAGGACCCGAGCAATGCTCGTGCTGAAAGGCCCTTGTGCAAAGCCCCGATATACCACCGGCTCGTCAGTTGAATATCAATGAAGTTAAAGCACGGGTGGAACCGTGCGGAGAATATCCGCACCCCGACAAAGATTCTTTGTCGGGGTGCGCTTTTATTTTAAATAATATATCAATGGAGGAAAAAGCCCATGTTTTTAGTAAAATTTGCAGAAAAAGAAATGAGTTTTGATGCACCGCTGTCCGTCTTTGATGCTGCTCGTGCGGCAGAGGTCGGTACGCGCGCCCATCTGGCAGCGCGTGTGAACGGTCAGGTCGTCGATATGACGCACGTTCTCGATGCAGACGCGGACGTTCAGCTGCTCACTTTTGAGGACAAGGACGGTCGCCACGTGTTTAATCATACGGCGGCTCACGTGCTGGCGCAGGCGGTTAAAAGACTGTTCCCCGAGGCCAAGCTGACCATCGGTCCTGCCATCGAGAGCGGCTTCTATTACGATTTCGACAGCGAAACGCCCTTCTCGGCCGACGTGCTCAAAAAGCTTGAGGACGAGATGAAAAAGATCGTCAAGGAGAATCTTCTTATTGAGAGATTTACCTTACCTCGCGAGGAGGCTATCGCCTTTATGACCGAAAGAGAAGAGCCCTACAAGGTTCAGCTGATCGAGGAGCTGCCCGAGGGCGAGACCATCAGCTTCTACCGTCAAGGCGAGTACGTTGACCTTTGTGCCGGTCCTCACCTGTACGCGACGGGGGCTGTCAAGGCCTTCAAGCTGACCCAGTGCACGGGCGCGTATTGGAAGGGCGACCAAAGCAATAAGATGCTGCAGCGCGTCTACGGCGTAGCGTTCCCCAACAAGGAAGGTCTGAATGCTCATCTGACTCAGTTGGAAGAAGCAAAAAAGCGCGACCATAATAAGCTCGGCCGCGACTTGGAATATTTTACGACAGTCGACGTCATCGGTCAGGGCCTGCCCATTCTCATGCCCAAGGGTGCACGCGTCATTCAGACGCTTCAGCGCTGGGTTGAAGATGAGGAGCAGAAGAGAGGCTACCTGCTGACCAAGACGCCTTTGATGGCTAAGCGCGATCTGTATCGCATTTCGGGTCACTGGGATCACTATCGTGACGGTATGTTCATTTTGGGTGACGCAGACGATGAAACCAAGGAATGCTTCGCCCTGCGTCCCATGACCTGCCCCTTCCAGTATCAGGTATTTTTGAATAAAAAGCGTTCTTACCGAGATCTGCCCATGCGCTTGGGTGAAACGTCCACCCTGTTCCGTAACGAAGACAGCGGCGAGATGCACGGTTTGATCCGCGTTCGTCAGTTTACCATTTCCGAGGGTCACCTGGTGCTCCGTCCTGAGCAGCTGGAGGAAGAATTCCGCGGATGCTTGGAGCTGGCCAAGTATTGTTTGGATACCGTTGGTATGCTGGAGGACTGCACCTTCCGCTTCTCACAGTGGGATCCCGCCCGTGCAGGCATCAAGTACGAGGGTACGCCCGAGCAGTGGGAGCACGCACAAAGCGTCATGAAGGATATTCTCGATAAGCTGGAAGTCAAGTACGACATTGGTATTGACGAGGCTGCTTTCTACGGTCCCAAGCTGGACATCCAGTACAAGAACGTGTTTGGCAAGGAAGATACCATCGTTACCATCCAGATCGACATGCTGTTGGCTGAAAAGTTTGGCATGGAATACGTTGACAGCGACGGACAGCTCAAGAAGCCCTATATCATCCACCGTACCTCGCTGGGCTGCTACGAGAGAACGCTGGCGTATCTGATCGAAAAGTACGCAGGCGCACTGCCTACCTGGATGGCACCCGTACAGGCTAAGTTCCTGCCTATGGGCGACGGTGAGGTTGAATATTGCCAGAAGATTGCTGATCGCATGACCGCAATGGGCATGCGTGTTGAGATCGACAAGAGCAACAACACCATCGGTTACAAAATTCGTGCCGCACAGCAGGAGAAGGTGCCGTATATGCTTATCGTCGGCGCAAAGGAAGTGGAGCAGGGTACCGTTTCCGTCCGCTCCCGCAAGGAAGGCGAGCAGGGCGCGATGCCCACGGCAGATTTCCTATCCATGATCGTAGACGAGATCGCAGAAAAGAGAAGATAATTACAAAAGCAAAAGAAAACGCCAAGTCCTGTGGGACTTGGCGTTTTTTGCGGTTATTCGTATTGATAATCTGTCAAAACAGCATTGCCTTCGATCACAACGCGCTCGCTCGTCTTGCCGGTGATGGCACCTGCTGCCGATGATTGCGAGGTGATGATGGTATTGCCCGTGACGGTTGCCGCGCCATTGAAGGTCGAAGCGATATTAATGCCTGCCGTGCCGTTGGCACAGATGGTATTGCCCGAGAGCGTTACGCCCGAGCCGTCCGAGATCTTCACGGGGATGCCCTTGTGATCGGATTGCGTGCGCGAGATATTACAGCCCGTGACGGTGACCATTTGCCCACCCGCGATGTTGACGGTTCCTGCGTCACCGTTGGTCTTGAGCTCACAGCCCGTCATGGTAATACGGGTCAGAGCACTTGTTTTGGCTGTGACGTGTAGTCCGTAATGGTGGTTCCAGTAAGTGCCGCCGATGACAGTCAGCGCGTGCTGGCCCTTGTCAATCTTCAAGCCTGTTTCACACAAGTCGGTCGAGCAGTTGGTAAAGCTGCCCCAACAGCCCTCGTATACACCGCCGCCAATGTCAGTCTCCTCAAAAAGAAAACCGATCTTGGAATTGAAGGTGAATAGATTGACTGCGCGAAGGTCATCATTTTTGCCAAACTTAAAGGCAACGGCACAGGAGTTTTGATTGGCACCTCCGGTGTGCGGATTCCAAACCTCAATGTTGCAAAGCGTTGCAACGTCCCATGTGCTATGGACGTTGACGCCGATTTCATAGGCATTGACAATGAAAATATTTTCGATGAAGCAACGCCCCGGATTGTCACCGCCGTCATAGAAGGTAGAAATGCCGATATAGGGATTATAGATTTTCAAATTGCTGACGCGAGCGCCGGCATGAGAGAGGCGAATTGTCTCGGCAGGAGTGATGTCCATGCCTTTGGTTACGCCTTTGACATCGATCAAAAGACCGGACAAGGATCCTGCGATAACGTTGAACACGGGGAGTTCAAGATTGGTCTGCACGATGACGGGCAGATCGCTGTCGTCTGCTGTCCAAGCGCCTGAATGATAGCCGTACAGAGTGACACTGTCAAGCTCCAGCATATCCGAGATGAGATACGTGCCGGCAGGAACATAGACGGGAAGACCGTCCTTTTCAGCCGCAGTGATGGCGGCGCGGAAGGACTCGGTTTCATCACGGACACCGTCGCCTTCGGCACCGTAATCAATGACGTTGTGGTAGTTGTAATTGTAATTGGGGACCTCATAGCCAAAATACACTGTAAGGAACTCATACACGGCACGGCGAACGGCGTATTCGTCTGTACCAACCAGGCAGATCTTTCCGTTGATCTGCGTGACCGTGTAGGGATTGCTGTCTGATAGCAGCTTCATGGCCTCGGCAGATTCGGGGCGATTGGTTTCACCAACGAGGATCTCATGATCGGACTTCATGTCCTCGACCCAGTCCTCGCCGACCTCAATCTCGGTGTCGGTTGCCTCCTTGATGGTCGTTCGTGCCAGGATAACGGCATTTTTGACCAGCTTTGTGGCTTTTTCCGAGCGGATAATGGTGTAATCCTCAATGGTGTTTTTGATATTGCCCAAAGTATAATTGTTTTCTTCGGTTTGACTGTTACCCACGTCGCCGGTGTCGTTGTTTGCGTCTTCGGGCGGCGTTGTTTGGTCACAGCCAATGGTCAATATACAAGTGGTCAGAAGAAATAAGGCTAAAAGTAAACAAAGCAGCTTCTTTTTGTCCATGCAAGTCATTCTCCTGCTCAAATTCAATGGTTACGCGTTGTAGGTGCCTTCCGTATCGGCCAGACCGGCAGAAACATTTTCCTTGCGACGGGAGGTCTTGACTCTCTTCATCAGCTCGGACTTGAACAGAGCGTCGTCCATGGGAATGTCGACGGGGCGGCCCAGCCAAGCAGACAGATGCATCGCGTTGGAGATGGTCAGACCGTTGACACCCTCGCGACCGTCGGCAATCAGGGGCTCGCCGCGCAGGATCGCGCCTGCGAATGCGTTGAGCACGCCAACGTGCTGGGAATTGTCGCCACAGCCGGTACAATCGACCTTGATGGTCTCGCACTTGGGCTGACCGAAGGGAACCTTGTTGGTACGGGAGAATTCAGGCTCGGGGATCTCGAGCTTGCGCAACGTCAGCGAGCCGCCGTCGCAAATGAGCATACCGCCATCGCAAACGACCTCCAGACGGTTGGAGCCGGGGGCATCGCCCGTGGAGGTGATGAACATACCGGTAGCTCCGTTGGGATATTCCACGTATGCGGTTACGTCGTCCTCAACCTCGATGTCATGCCACTTACCAAAGTGCAACTTGGCATCGACCTTGCTGGGCATACCGCAGATCCACTGCCACAAATCCAGGTTGTGGGGGCACTGATTGAGCAGAACGCCGCCGCCCTCACCTGACCAGGTTGCGCGCCATGCGCCCGAATCGTAGTAAGCCTGGGGACGGTACCAGCCCGTGACTATCCAGGTGGAACGACGGATCTGACCGAGCTCACCGCTCTGAATCATGTCACGCATCTTACGATACAGAGGATTGGTTCTTTGGTTAAACATCAGAGCATAGATGAGGTCGGGATGCTTGTCAGCCTCTTCCATCAGCTCGCGAACCTGCTCAGCGTAAACGCCGGCGGGCTTTTCACTCATGACGTGCAGGCCTGCCTGCAGACCTGCGATGCAGTAACGGGGGTGATCGTAATGAGGAACGGCGACGATAATGGCGTCAACCTGACCCGAGGAGATCATCTCCATCGCGTCGGTGAAGGTTGCGATCTCGGGGATCTCGGGATGCTCAGCACGTGCCTTTTCAACCATGTTGCAGGCGTGATCCAAACGAGCGGTGTCAATATCGGCAACGGCCGTGACCTCGATCTCGGGGCACTTACGAGCGAGAATATTGGAGAGGTGTCCGGAGCCCATGTTACCGACACCGATAATACCAAGTCTTACTTTTTCCATGATTATGTATCCTTTCAATTGGTAGAATTTAAAATTAGCTCAAGCCGCGGGAGCGGAAGAAGTCATAGCTGCGCTTCATGCAAGCAAAGGGATCTTCGCCGTTGCAGTTGTCCTGCTCAATGTAGCCGTATTTGACGCCCGTGTCAACGCAAGCCTTGATGATCGCGTCGTAATCCATGATGCCGTCGCCGTTGGGAACCATGATGATGTCGCCATTGGCGTTGTGGGACATGTCCTTGAAGTGAACACAATCGGTACGGCCTTCCAGCGCGTACAACCACTTGACAGGATTTTCGCCCGTGTATTGAGCCCACCAAACGTCGAAGGTGATGCCGTACTCGTTGGCAGGGAATTCATCGAGCATGCGCGTCAGTACGTTTTTGCCGTCTACCATAGCAAACTCGAAGTGATGGGTGTGATACATAAACTTACTGCCATTCTCGGCAAAATACTTAGCGGCAGGGCGAACGCGATCAAAGAAAGCGTTCAGCTTTTCGACGGTGAAGGGGCGCATATAGTCGGCAGGCATACAGCCAATGCCGATGTAGGGGCAGTTCATGGCCTGGTGAAACTTGAGTGTTCCCTCGGGATCGCCCGCGATGCGGTTGATGTCAAAGTGGGTGATGTCAGCCGTCAAGCCGTACTCCTTGAGTCGTTCTGCCATCCACGTGGAATCGTAAGCGCAGACGCCCGAAAGCTGAACAGTCTTGATGCCCATGTCAGCAACCTTCTTTAAGGTTTCGTCCAGATCCTGCGTGGTCTTGCAAAAATCGCGCAGAGTAAAGAGTTGTGCACCGATAATCATAATAGGTATCCTCCTTATGCCAAATTGGCAATGATATTCTTAATGGAATTGGTAGCGTAGTCAAAGGCTTCGCGCCCCGAGGCAAATTTGCAACCGCCCACGGCACTCTTGTCGCCCTCTTCCTCAAGATCGGACAGACCGACAAACTCGGCTAGATGGGGCTCCAGCGTCAAAATGCCGCCGCCAGCCTTGGCGTAGCGGGAGAGCAGGGTAGGAATCTGTCCCACGCCCTCACCCGGGGGGACGATCCGACCGTCGGATGCACAATCCTTGATGTGCATATAGTAGACATAGGGAGCAAGTGCGTCCCAGGCCTTCAAGGTGTCCTCACCGCACTGCAGGAAGTTGGCAGGGTCGTAGACGGCCTTGAGTTCGGGCAGAGCCTTCAGCAGCTTGACACAGCGCTCGGCCGTGTCACCGTAGATGCCCTTTTCGTTTTCGTGGCACAAAATGACATCGTGTCCCTTGGCCATTTCGATGAAGCGGGACAATCGTGCACAGACCTCATCGAAATACTCGTCAGAGCCGTCCGTTCCGTAAAAGCTGAACAGACGGATGCACTTGGCTCCCGTCACATCGGCAATGTGGAGCAGGCGCTCAAAGCGTTTCTCCTCAAAGGAAAAATCATCCGTAATCTTGGTTTTGCCCGCGGGAGAGCCGAGCGACCAGACCTTGAGTCCTGCCGCATTCAGGCGATCCACAGCGCTCTGGAGTTCGTCGTCGGTCAGATCCGCTACGTTCTTGCCGTCCACACCGCGCATTTCGAGATACGGAATGCCGTTGGAGAGCATCATATCGATCTGCGCGTCGAGCCTCGGATCAGCCTCGTCGGCAAAGGCGCAGAGCTTGAGTAACTGATTCATAAAATTGCCTCCGTTATACACCCGAGTAAGCGGAGAAGCCGCCGTCAACGGGCAGGATAACACCCGTGACGAAGCCCGACTTTGCAGGATCAGTCAAAAAGTCCAGAGCACCCAGCAGCTCGTCTGCCTCGCCGAAGCGCTTCATGGGCGTAGCGGCCAGGATCTTACCCGTGCGTGCAGTGGGCGTGCCGTCCTCGTTGAACAGCAGGGCTCTGTTCTGATTGGTGGCAAAGAAGCCGGGAGCGATGGCGTTGACGCGGATGCCTGCGCCTGCAAAGTGAACGGCCAGCCACTGAGTAAAGTTGGAAACACCTGCCTTAGCCGAGCTGTAGGCGGGGATCTTGGTCAAGGGCGTGTAAGCGTTCATGGAAGAGATGTTCAAAATAGAACAGCCTTCGCCGCCGATCATATCGCGTGCGAATACCTGGGTGGGGAGCAAAACGCCCTTGATGTTCAGGTCGAAAACGAAATCAAAGCCGCCCTTGTCAAGGTTGAAGAAGGTGGTGATGTCATCGCGATCGATGTCACCCTCCTCGTAGTACTCGTGTGTGGTGGTTGCACGGGGGTTGTTGCCGCCCGCGCCGTTGATGAGGATCTGGCACTTGCCAAGATCGGCAAGGATCTGTGCGTGAACGTTTTCCAGTATCTCGCGGTCCAGTACGTTGGTCTTATAGGCCTTGGCAACGCCGCCCTCGGCGACGATCTCGTCGGCAACAGCAGCAGCGGCCGTCTCGTTGATATCAAGCAGAGCCACAGCGTAGCCCTTTTTTGCCATTTCTTTTGCAAATGCGGCACAAAGCACACCGCCTGCACCGGTGACAACACAAACGTTATTCATAGTTATACCTTCCTTTACCGGCAATTACGCCTTGTTTTCTTTGTCAATGGCTTCCCAAAGACCGGACAGATACATCGCACCCAATGCGCGATCGTAAAGGCCATAGCCATATCTGCCTCTCTCACCCCAGATCATTCTGCCGTGGTCGGGGCGCATATAGCCATCAAAGCCGCCCTTATACAGCGCTTTGACGATGCCGTAGATATCCAGCGAGCCGCAGTCGGTGGGATGTGCGACTTCGTGGAACTTGCGCTCACCCGTGTGCAGAATATTGCGGACGTGAGCAAAATGAATGCGGCCGGCATATTTTTCGGCCATTTTGACAAGATCATTATCGGGATTTGCGCCAAGAGAACCCGTGCAGAAGGTCAGGCCGTTTTCGGGCATGTCCACCAAAGAGAGAAAACGGTCAAGGTTCTTCTCACAGGTGATGATGCGGGGAAGACCGAAGATGCCCCAAGGCGGATCGTCCGGGTGAATGGCCATGTTGATGCCTGCCTCATGTGCGACGGGAATGACGGCCTCAAGGAAGGTCTGCAGGTTCTTCCACAGCTGTTCCTCGCCAATGCTTTCGTAGCGGGCAAGCAAACCGCGGAGCTGATCCTTGGTATAGCTTTCGTCCCAACCGGGCAGGGAAAGCTCACCCGTCAGCGGGTTCATGGCAAGAACGGTCTGTTCATCGTATGCCAAAGAGTTAGAGCCGTCGGGAGAGACGTGCTCCATCTCGCTGCGCAGCCAGTCGAATACAGGCATGAAGTTGTAGCAAATACACTTGACACCTGCCGCGCCCAGACGGCGGACGTTTTCACAATAGTTGTCGATCAGCCTGGCAGCCTCGGGCGCACCCAGCTTGATCTCTTCGGGAACGGGGACGCTCTCAACGACCTCAAATGCGAGGTTGTGTGCAGCAGCGGCGGATTTGACCGCGTCGATGCTTTCGTGGCTCCAGACGCCGCCAGCGGGGACGTCGTAAACGGCGGAAACGATAGAGCGAACCACAGGAATCTGCGAGATTTGTTCCAGCGTTACGGGATCACCGGGGCCGTAATGACGGAATGTCATTTTCATGAGAATTTCTCCTTATCTTCATTCGTTTTGGAAAATGGGCGACCGTTTGCCCATACTTTCCCATTGTCTTCATTATAGCATAAACGGACAAAATTGTAAAGACTTTTTCCATAAATGAGCAGGTTTTTTCTTTTCGGGTTTTGGTATTTTTTTAACAAAAAAACCTTTGTTTTAAGGTTGACAGACAAGGGTGTGTTAAGGTATAATATAAATAGGAAGATTTTATATTTCTCACAAGGAGGATACATCAATGGAAAAGAAAATCAGAGTTACCATATGGAATGAGTTTCGTCACGAGAAATCGGAGCCGCATATCCGTGCCATTTATCCGGACGGCTTGCATGCTGTCATCGGTGCGGCCTTGTCGAAGGATACCGCGCTTGAGGTGCGCCTTGCCGCACTGGACGATCCCGATCAGGGCCTGCCTGCGGACGTACTGAATGATACCGACGTTCTTCTTTGGTGGGGACACATGGCGCATCATGAGGTCAACGATGCGTTGGTCGAGGCCATCAAGCAAAGAGTATATTTGGGTAAAATGGGTCTGGTCGTGCTTCACTCGGGGCACCACTCCAAGGTGTTCCGCGGTGTGATCGGCTCGTCGGGCAACTTATCTTGGGGACGCAACCAAAAGGAGATCGTCTGGACGCTCAATCCTACCCACCCCATCGCGGCCGGCATTCCCGACCACTTCTGCTTGGCGCAGGAGGAGCTGTATGCAGAGCCCTTCTACATTGGCGAACCAGACGAAACTGTGTTTGCCTCTTGGTTTGAGGACGGCTTCGTAATGCGCTCGGGCATGGTCTTCAAGCGTAGCGCCGGTAAGATTTTCTACTTCCAGCCCGGTCATGAGGAATGCCCCTCCTACTATAACGAATGGGTGCAAAAGATCATTCGCAATGCTGTTTATTACGTTATGCCCACTGAAGGCGCAAAGGCCGTGCCCGATGGCGCACCTTGCCTGCCTTACCGCGTCGTGGATGAATTTGACGCGTAAGGAGATCGAAATTGCTTAAGGTTTTATTTGCAAAATGCAAAGAGGCGATGATATCGGTTTTGCCCGTGACGCTCATCGTCGTTATTCTACATATGACTCCCTTAATTGCATTGTCAAACAGGGAACTGATTATTTTTCTGATTTCAGCATTGTTTTTGGTGCTGGGAATCGGCTTGTTCAACCTCGGTGCTGATTTGGCTATGACACCCATGGGCGAGCACGTAGGTGCGGGACTTGCCAAATCGCGCAAGCTGTGGTTGCTGTTGTCTGTTTGTTTTGCGATGGGCGTGCTGATTACGGTTGCCGAGCCCGACCTCTCCGTGCTGGCCTCTCAAGTTGCCGAGGTTATGAACGGCACGCTGCTTATCGTGACCGTTGGTGTCGGTGTCGGATTGTTTTTGCTGTTGGCGGTACTGAAGATCGTGTTTCACAAGAGCTTATCCTCACTGCTTATGTTCTTTTATATGCTGCTGTTTGCTCTGTCGTCGCTTTTGATTGTTACGGGCAACGAGGAATTACTGCCTATGGCATTCGACTCGGGCGGCGTTACGACAGGCCCTATCACCGTGCCCTTTATTATGGCACTTGGCGTCGGTATTGCGGCAACGCTGGGCGGTAAGGATTCGGGAGAGAACAGCTTTGGTCTTGTCGCGCTTTGCTCGGTCGGCCCGATCCTGGCCGTTACTGCACTTGGTTTAAGTGTCCGTGGCGATCTTGGCTATACCTTGCCCGATTATTCCATTGACGCACATCTGGGCGGCGCGCTGCTGCCGACCGTTTTGTCTGTCGTTGAAGAGGTCGCGATCGCACTGGGGCTGATCGTTATTTTCTTCTTGATCCTGCAGGTGACGTTCTTGCATTTGCCTCGCAAAAAGCTGATTCAGATTGCCATCGGTATTCTCTATACCTTTGTGGGATTGGTCATTTTTCTGTCGGCGGTTACCATCGGCTTCATGCCCATCGGTTATACGCTCGGCACCATGCTTGCCAAATTGCCCTCTCCTTGGCTGATCGGCTTTGCATTTTTGCTGGGCTTGGTCGTCGTTCTTGCCGAGCCTGCCGTTCACGTTCTGAACAAGCAGGTCGAGTCCATTACCGACGGCACCGTCAGCAAAAAATCCATGATGATCGCGCTTTCTCTCGGTGTCGGTGTTTCCATCGGATTGTCTGTTTTGCGTATCTATCTGGACTTCAGCGTGCTGTATTATCTCATTCCCGGTTATTTTATTTCCTTGGGATTGTCATTTTTCGTTCCCGGCATTTACACTGCCATTGCGTTTGACTCGGGCGGTGTTGCCAGCGGTCCTTTGACATCTAGCTTTATTTTGCCCTTTGCCATCGGTATTTGCGCGGATCTTCAAGGTGTGGATAGTATTATGAGCTGTGCCTTTGGCGTGGTTGCTATGGTTGCGATGACGCCGTTGATCACCATCCAGCTGCTCGGTTTCCGAGCGGTTGTTTCCCGCAAGGTGCGTGAGCAAATCGTTATGCGCCGCATTTTGGATGCCGAAGACGAGCAAATCATTGATTTCATGTAAAAGGAGGAGCATCAATGCAAAATCAAGGTACACCCAAGCACGTTGCATCGGATAGAGGCCGTTTGCGCGGCAAACGTCCTGCACCTCAGCAGGCACCGCAACGTGTTAAGTTGCTGGTTACCATTGTGAGCCGTAACAAAGCAGAATTTTACATGGATCTCCTTCAGTCCATGGAGGTCAACGTACAACTTGCTACCTCAGGCTATGGCACGGCAAGTACAGATATGCTTCAGCTGCTGGGGCTTGCTGATTCGGAAAAATCGGTTATTTTCAGCTTCGTCCGCGAGGATCGTGCCCGCGAGGCTCTGGCTCTGCTGGGCGAAAAATTCAAAACGGTGCGCGGAGGAAAGGGCATTGCCTATACCATTCCGCTCAAGAGTGTCGTCGGCGTGGCGATCTACCGTTTTTTGACCAATAACCGTATGCCTACCAGTGGGAAAGGAGAGGAATGAACATGGAATTTACACATGAGTGTATCGTTTGTATCGTCAATGCCGGATTCAGCGAGGCCGTCATGGATGCCGCCAAGGAATTTGGCGCGCGCGGTGGTACCGTTGTCCATGCTCGCGGAACGGCAAACCAAGAGGCTGAAAAATTCTTTGGTGTCACCGTTCAGCCGGAAAAGGAAATGGTACTGATTCTCGTTCCGAGCGAAATCAAGGAAGATATTTTGCACGCGCTGTATCGTGCGGTTGGTCTGAAAACGCCGGGGCAGGGCATTGCCTTCTCACTGCCGGTCGACGGTGTTGTGGGCTTGTCGGAGAATCTTCCAAAGACACAAAACGAAGCGGAAAATTCAAGTAAATAATCATGTAATATCCGCGTATGACCGTTGTGCCGTACGCGGATATCTTTGCCTGCGCGATGAAGGTCGAAACAGCGTGTCGAAAAAATATTTTTTCTTTTTTACCAAAAAGGCTTGACAATCAGCTGCTTTTAGGGTATAATATCCAAGCGAACCGATGAGAACTCGTTGAGACGTGTACATCGGATGGATTCCACGGGAAGCTTTGCCGGCGTGGCGGAACAGGCAGACGCCCGGGACTTAAAATCCCGTGATACGTGAGTGCAACATACACGACGGCTCTCTCATAGGGACTTGCGAGATTTCCGACTGCACAATCAGCGGTTGCTACTTCGGGCAGGACACTACCGCGAGGGAG
>JAFVZV010000051.1 GCA_017507985.1 Clostridia bacterium | reverse complement strand
TGCATATTTGCTTCAACAATACGATCTATGGTACCAAGTATCCCTACATTCCCGATACGGGTGACGTTCCGCTGGTAGCCGATTTGTCCTCCTGCATCATTTCCGAGCCTGTGGACGTGTCTAAGTTTGGCGTGATCTATGCGGGTGCACAGAAAAATATGGCACCTGCCGGCTTGACGCTGGTCATTGTTCGCGAGGATCTGCTCGACTATGCCGATCCCAAGATGCCCACCATGCTTGAGTGGAAGACCATGGCGGAGAACGGCTCGATGTATAACACGCCTCCTTGCTACACCATCTACATGGCGAAGCTGGTTTACGAGTGGATCCTCTCTCTTGGCGGTCTGGACGTCATGAAGGAGATGAACATAAAGAAGGCAAATCTTTTGTACGATTATCTCGATACCCAGGACTACTACATCGCTCCTGTCAAAAAGGAAAGCCGTTCGCTGATGAACGTGACCTTTGTCACGGGAGATGCCGAGCTGGATAAAAAGTTTGCGAAAGAGGCGGCTGCCGCAGGACTCAAGAACCTCAAGGGTCACCGCTCGGTCGGCGGTATGCGCGCGTCCATTTACAATGCGATGCCCTACGAGGGTGTCGAGGCGCTAGTTGCTTTTATGAAGGACTTTGCTGCCAATAATCCAAAAGCGTAAAGGAGAACCTGACATGAAAAACATTCTGATGCTCAATAAAATCGCCAAGGTTGGCACCGACCGTCTGGATCCTGCCGCGTATACGCTGGGAACCGAAATGGACAATCCCGACGGTATTCTCGTTCGCTCGGCCGTGATGCACGACATGGTGCTGGGCGACAATCTGCTCGCCATCGCCCGCGCCGGTGCGGGTGTCAATAACATCCCGATCGAAAAGTGCACCGAGCAGGGTATTGTCGTATTCAACACCCCCGGTGCCAATGCCAACGGTGTCAAAGAGCTGACGCTGTGCGCGCTTTTCCTTGCCGCTCGTAATATTGTTGGCGGTATCGACTGGGCTAAGACGCTCGAGGGCGATGATGTTGCCAAGCAGGTCGAGAAGGGCAAGAGTGCTTTTGCAGGCACCGAGCTTAAGGGCAAAACGCTGGGTATTATCGGCTTGGGTGCCATTGGCGGTATGGTTGCCAACGTGGCAGTGCATTTGGGTATGAACGTTGTCGGCTGTGATCCGTTTTTGTCGGTTGAGAGCGCGTGGAACCTCAATCACCACGTGGTTAAGGCGGCTACTTACGAAGAAATTTACGAAAAGGCAGACTATATTTCGCTGCACGTTCCCGCAACTAAGGACACCAAAGGTATGATCTGCGCCGACACCATCGCAAAGATGAAGGATGGCGTTCGTTTGATCAATCTGTCTCGTGCCGATCTGGTCAACGCGGCTGACGTGGCTGAGGCCATGAAGGCGGGCAAGATGGCGGCTTATGTGACTGACTTCCCGACGGCCGAGGTTCTGGCAATTCCCGGTGTTGTGGCAATTCCTCATCTGGGTGCTTCGACGGAGGAATCTGAGGACAATTGCGCGGTGATGGCAGCGCTGGAGCTGGATGATTATTTGGCCAACGGCAACATCAAGAACAGCGTTAACTATCCTGCCGTTTCTATGGCGCGCAGTGGTGACGTTCGCATCTGCTGTCTGCATGAGAACGTTCCCGAGGTGCTCAGTAAGATTACCAAGGTCGTCTCTGCTGACGGTGCCAATATCGAGAACATGACCAACAAGTCGCGTGGCAACGTGGCGTATACCATCGTTGATATCACCGGTGCTATCACGCCCGAAACCGAGGAGCTCATCCGTACCATCGACGGTATGATCCGTACTCGCATCATCTGCTGAAGCGCAAAAAACTTCATAATCAATACCGCTCATAAAAAACATTTATGGGCGGTATTTGTTTTTTGGAGAAGGGAATTCTTGACGGGGAGTGGAAAATGTGGTAGAATGATCTTACTCAAGGGCTCGTTCTGTAGAGGCACCGCTGCAAGGGGGCTGCTCACATTAGAACGGCGTTGCTCTTATCTATCATCCACATAGGAGCGTAAATATGAAAAAATTAAGTATGTTTTTGGCTGCGGCAATGTTGATGAGCCTGTGTTCCTGCGGTCATACGCACGTCTATACCCAAAAAGGAGAAGCCGCTACCTGCACACAGCCCGGATGGACGGAACGCGTGTGCGAATGTGGTGACACCATAACCGCCGATCTGCCGGCTACGGGACACGCGGAGGAAAGCCTACCGGCGACCGGTGCGACCTGCATCGAGGACGGCCTGACGGAAGGTAAGAAGTGCTCTGTCTGCGGCGAGATCCTTTTACCGCAAGAGGTTGTTGCTGCTCTTGGACATAACTATGGTGAATGGAAGGTCGTCAAGGAGGCAACAACGACGGAAAAAGGAATGAAGGAAAGAGAGTGCTCCGCTTGTGGAGACAAAGTGGAAAAGGAGATTCCCGTCAAGGATAATCCTGAGGCCACGGAATATAATGTTGTCTATGATTTGGCCGGCGGGCACTTTGTCGGCGGATATACATCAACTTCGCAGATCGGTGAAGAGTTTTTGGCTGACTTTAACGCGTACGGTGACGGCTCTGTTGTTACCAAGGAAAACTTCCAGAAAGATAGCCACCCGTGCGTTAAAACTTCGCTGTCCAATCCCGAAATGTTGGAAAAATGGAATTGGCTGTGGGTCTATATGTTGGATCACCTGCAGGAGTATAATGCGGGAAAAACGGATAATTACATTACGGATACCTACCCGATTTTAGAGAGAATGATACAAGGTGACACGGGGGCGATTCTTGAATCGGCCAACGCCAGAACCTCTATCAGAAGCTATATTCACGGATTATTGAATTCCATGAAAGGATGCGGAGATATCAATAACTCGTTTTCGGTGTTTTCTCCTGATTTTTCCTCCTCGGCGGTACAGGAAGAATTTTTGAAGCATCAGTACAATTTGAAAGCAACACTGCCCAACGGAACCAAATTGCCCGAGCCGATCAGAGACGGATATCGCTTTGTCGGCTGGGAAAACAAGTACGGTGATATCGTTCATGAGGCAGTCTGCCACGGAACGCTGATCGCTTGCTGGAACGAGTTGAATCCTGTTGAGACAATTCAGATAACCAACAAGATAACCGAGCTTGAATTGCATGAGACATATCAACTGAACTGGAAAATTACTCCGACCAACGCCGGAAATCAGAGAGTCAAATTTGAGTCCAGCAACACCGCGGTTGCCAGTATTGACGAGAATGGATGCATTACGGCTCACAAGGTAGGAAAGGCAACCATTAAAATCATTTCTCTTTCTGAAAGAGGATATACCGATACCATGACGATTGAGGTGATAACCCCCGGATACTTCGAGATCAGCTATGAAACCACTTCCTACGTGGCGATCGGCGAAAAGATCCAATTGAATGCTACCTACATTGACAGAAAGAATAATGAGTGTGCCGTAGAATGGAAATCATTGGACGAATCTCTGGCTGTGGTCGATGCGAACGGTCGCGTTACCGGTAAGTCGGCCGGCGTTGTCAAGATCAGAGCGACCGCTAAGGGATACGCCGATAAGTATCAGGACTTTGTTGTCACAGTTCTGCCCGAAGAAATGAGCGAGGGTCTTAAGCTGGTGCTGGATGCCCATGAGAGCAATGTCTTTATTAGGTACAATTTACCCATCGGCGCAGGAACGCCGAACTATTACTCGGACATCTTCGGAAGCGTAAGCAGATTGTTGTATAATCAAGAATTGGTCATTGATTATACATACAATCAAAAAACCAATGAAAAATACGGCAATAACCTGAAAAACCGAGTGATGAAAAGCATAGAGTTTATCACGGTGCATTACACCGCAGGGTTCAGTAAGGGTGCTGACGGTAACGCTCATGGCGAATGGTTCTCTCAGCCTCTTTCCGAAAACGAAACGTCCATCCACTATTCGACCGGAAATGACGGCGTGTTCAAGGGCTTGGACGAGCAGTACAGAGCGGCACACGCCGGCGATGCCGGATCGTTTGATACGGTTGCCTCGGGCTTTTCTTGGATCGATACTCCTGTTGAGGTATTGGATACAGATCCGGAATTCCCGGTTGTTACCATTACTCGTGATGCAACCTTTGCAATCAATGGAAGAGATACCGGTGTTAAGGTCCCCAAAGAAACTAAAAAAGGCCGAGGATACGTTACGGATTCCAAGTGGTTGAACGATCAGGGAATTGCTGTTAACGTAAAAGATGGAAAATATCAGATCGGAACTACCTGGTGGTGCTATACGCAGGTAGCAGAAGGAAGAATTTGCTCCAATGGCGGAAACCATAACTCCATTGGTATCGAATCCGCAGTGAACAAGGGGTCTGACTTGTGGTATACTTGGCAAATCACTGCTCAATTGGTGGCAGATATCATGCAAAGACACGAGTTGGATATCACGAGAGTAAAAGGTCACCACTTCTTCAGCGCTAAGGATTGCCCTCAGCCCATGCTGGAGAATGATCTGGAAATCTGGTGGGAATTCATCGATCTGGTCAAGGCGGAATACGAAAAGATCACAACGTGTCAAGGGTATGAATTTGCATTTGACTGTGACAGCGAGTGGGTCAACGAGCACGGCAGAGTGATCGGACAAGCGGGTCACTCGCAGGTCGTTACTTATAAGGTAAGTGTTATCAAGGATGGCAAAACGGAAACGATCGAGTTGGCATCTATCATTGATGGCATATATCAAAAATAACGGATCGTCATTTTAAGTAAACCAACGGTTGACCGATCGGTGCTTGACATCGGCGGAAATCGATGATACAATATAACCGTACCGAGGCACGTTCTGCAGGCGTGCTAAGGTGCGGTTATTATTTTGAATGAAAGGAGGCGAGGATATGAATTTGTGTGCATTTGGTAAAAATGCCGTATCACTCGCCGGTATTGCGCTTGTGGCGTAAGCGAGAGTGATAGCGGGGCTGTGCCGTTTTCGGACGGCACAGCTCTGCCATACAGACAACCTGTGTGCGGCGAATTTGGCGAAGCCTGCCATTAGGCGAAGCCCATATCAACGACACGGGAGGAACGCGTTTGGGTATTCCATTGGGATCAAACATCAAAAAGCTGCGATTGGCTACCGGCATGACGCAACGGCAGTTGGCCTATCGACTGCGCATCACCGTACAGGCGGTGTCAAAGTGGGAAAGAGGCTTGACCTATCCCGACGTCACGCTGCTTGGCCCCATCGCCGATCTGTTCTGCGTTACGCTGGACGATCTGTTTGGGCGGGGAGCAAATCCGCAATAAAAAACACACGGCACAGTCCGTGTGTTTTTTATTGGAATTACGAGCCTTCCGGTTTGTCGCTCAGACCGAGAATGTAGTCCGCGCTGACCTTGTAATATCGACAGAGCGTGATCAGATGGCGGAGCGGAAGCTCGTTTGCCCCGCGCTCATAGCGGGCGTACATGGTTTGTGAAGTGCCCAACAGTTCAGCAATCTGCTGCTGTGTTTTGTCGTGATCCTCACGCAGGTCGCGTATGCGCTTCATGTATGTCATCAATAGATATCACCTCCGATTGGCAGATGCTCAATCAAATTATAGCAAGTAAATAAATTTACTATTGACATTAGTAAATATTTGTACTATAATATGTGTGATAAGAGTAAGATCAAGTTGTTTGGAGGAAGCAATGGAGCTATTGATTGGGTATCATATCAAACGTTTGCGCTTGAAGCACGGTCTGACACAGCGCGAGATGGCAGAGCATCTGCGAGTCAGCGCACAGGCGGTATCCAAGTGGGAGGCGGGCTTAAACTATCCTGACATCACCTTGCTTCGTCCCATCGCCGATCTGTTGGGTGTTACACTGGACGAGTTATTTGAACGCAAAGGGGCGGATCGATAAAGCACACGGCACAGTCCGTGTGTTTTTTTGTTGTATCTTGAAAACTACCAGCACACACGGTCGGTGATTATGATTGCTAAAAAATGCCGAAGAGGGGAATCGTTTATCTTGTGCCAAACAAGGGATAATAATGATACGTGATTGATTTGACACAGGAGATAGAGCATGAATAAGCAAAAAAACGAACAGGTGCGCCGCGTATCCTCCACGCGCCCGAGAAGGAGCGTCGGGATTACCTTGCTCAACGCGGCCCTGATGATATTGGCAATCGGTATGACGGTTGCCGTACTGCTGGGGATCGCCGTGGTCTGGTACGCCGAAAAAAATATCACCCCGGTGTTTGACGAGACACAACTGACGGCCGCCGCAAATGCAGGGGCATCGCAGTTGTACTATTATGAGTTTGACGATCGAACGCTGCGAGAGGGGAGGCGCGTAGAATTGCCCGAGGGCACTTTGGACGGCGGCGTACACGTGATCCCTGTAACCTATGCCGAGTGCCCACGGGCGTTGATCGATGCATTTGTCGCCATCGAAGACCAGCAATTCTGGCAGCATCACGGCGTCAATTGGGTACGCACGCTCTCGGCGGGATTGAATTATTGTTTGGGTTATACCCGTCATTTCGGCGCGTCGACTATTACACAGCAGTTGGTCAAAAATCTGTCGGGTAAAAACGATTATTCCGTTCATCGCAAGGTACAGGAGATGTGCTGGGCGAATGATTTGGAAAATCGAAGCACCAAAGAGGAGATCATGGAGCGCTATCTGAATATTATCAATCTCTCCCGTGGATGTTACGGCGTTGGTGCGGCGGCGGATCGATTTTTCGGAAAGAGCGTGGGCGAGCTGACGCTGTCTGAATGCGCTGCAATTGCCGGAATTACGAACAATCCATCCTATTACGATCCTGTCCGTTTTCCCGAGCATACCATGGCGCGTCGTAATCTGATTCTCTCGGAGATGTTAGGTCAGGGATATATCGATCAGGCGGCGTATGACGAGGCCGTTGCGCAGGAGCTGACGCTGTGCGAGCAGACGGAGCGAGGCAAAACGCCTATTTATTCGTGGTACGTTGACATGGTGATCAAGGATGTGATTGATGATCTGTGTGCCGAATACGGATATACGCGGGAATATGCCAACCGCTTGCTTTGGAACGGAGGGCTGAGCATTGAGGTCGCGATGGACGCTTCGGTGCAGGCGGCTTTGGAGACGTATTACGCCGAGCCCTCTCATTTTCCGCTTCATAAAAACGGCGAACGGGCACAAAGCGGTATGATCGTGATTGATCCTGCCACGGGAGATATTCTCGGTGTGGCCGGGGCTGTGGGCGAGAAAACGGGCAACCGCCTACAGAGTCACGCGACGGACGCGCTTCGTCCTGCGGCTTCGGCCATCAAGCCGCTGTCTGTGTATGCGCCTGCGCTGGAGCAGGGTGAGATCACCTGGGCGAGCGTGTTCGATGACGTTCCCGTGACGTTTGGCAAAGACAATAAGCACCCTTGGCCGCAGAACGCCAACCGTGTGTATCGCGGCTTGACGGACGTACGCTACGCTGTTTCCCATTCGGTCAACACCGTGGCTGTGCGTGTGCTGAATGAGGTGGGACTGCGGCATTCGTTTGCCTTTTTGCACGATACGCTCGGCATGCATTCACTCATTGAGTCCCGTACGCTGTCCGATGGTCGAACAATCAGTGATATCGGGGAGGCGGCGCTGGGCCTTGGGCAGATGAACTACGGTGTGACGCTGCGCGAGCTGACGGCAGGCTATACGGCGCTTGCCAATGGAGGTGTATATATGGAGCCTCATTCCTACTATCGCGTGATCACCCCCGACGGTAAGATTTTGCTGTCTCATAACCCAGTGGGGCGGTATGCCATCAGCGAGCAAAATGCTTGTATCATGACCAAACTGCTCGAAAGTGTTGTAACGCAGGGAACGGCTAAGGGCGCTCAACTGCTGGGGGGACGAGTTGCGGTGGCCGGAAAGACGGGAACGTCGAATGCAGATTGTGACCGCTATTTTATCGGATACACTCCCAAATATCTGGCCGGTGTGTGGTACGGCTTTGACTATCCCAAGCCTATGACGGATATCAAAAGCAACCCTGCGGTCAAGATCTGGCACGATGTAATGCAGCCCATCGTTGCGCGGGGCGTGCAACGGGGCGATACAAGCAAATTTGATACTGCACCCGGTATCATTCGGGTTAGCTACTGCAGAGATTCGGGCTTGCGTCCGACCGATGCTTGCCGTGCGGATCTGCGGGGCGACCGTCTGGCTGAAGGGTATTTTGTACAGGGGAGTGAGCCGCGCAGCTATTGTGATTGTCACACGATACGCAATTATGACAGCGAGCGGGGGGTGCTTGCAGACGAGCTGACAGCTCCAGAGGCGCTACAAAAGGTGGGGTATATTCGCGTCAAACGGCGTTTTCCGCGAAAGGTATACGTGGCAGACGAACGATACGCCATTGGTTGACATCATAAAAAAAAGCTCTCTTTCATACCTTGGTGTGAAAGGGGGCGATTTTTATGAATATGAAAAAGCAGTGGGCGGCATGGTGTCGCCGGGTACGATGCTCGCTTGCAGACTGCTCTGCCGTTGCACTGTTGATCGGGGCGGGAGTGCTGATGCTGATCGGCGTGATCGTACGTGGGGTGTGCGGCAGTCCGTACCAAAGTGGCATGATGTTTGCGTTTGATCGCCTCATGCCGCCTGTCTGGGCAATGACGCTTTTGTGGATGCTTTGGTATGCACTGCTCGGCGCGGCATGGGCTCGCGTAATGTTCGATCGAAGATGTGATCCCGGCACGCAAGCTGTCAAATATCGAGGAGGTATGACCTTTCTTGCCATGCTGTTTCTTGGATATTTGTGGTATCCCGTATTTTTTTGTGCCGCGCGGCCGTTTCTTGGAGCATTGATCGTATTGGGAGTACTGGCGCTTTGCATTTTGACCGCTTTGTGCTATATCAAGTTGTTTCGCGGCGTGGCGGTTATACTGCTTTTGCATGCAGTCTTTCTTATCTGGATGTTGATACTCAATTTCGCTGTTGTATTTTGCGGGTGATTCCGGGGCAAAAGGACTGTTTGACAATTTCTTCCTTGTCATGTATAATAAAATAAATAATTTTTCCATTTTACCCAACCTAGCGGCGGCCGTGACTGTCTTATAGACAGCAACTTGCAAGATGCATGACAAAGAAAGGAAAAAATATATGGCAAAGCTGAAGTATCTCGAACATACGGATGAGGTGCTGGTCGCGTTGACCTTGTCGGGCGATCAGGATGCCTACGAGACGTTGGTTGCACGCTATCAAAGATCGGTCATGGCTGCTGCGCGACGGATCACGCACGATGAATATCTGGCGGAGGACGCCTCGCAGGAGGCCTTTGTCTCGGCTTGGATCAAGTTGGACTGTCTGCGCGAGCCCTCTCGTTTTGGAGCTTGGGTGCGCCGCATTGTCAAAAATTGCGCGGTTGACATTGTTACCCGTCTGCGCGAGTACGTCAGCTACGATGTGCTGGAAAATGCCGTTTATGCGGGCAACTGCGACATTGCCGAGGAGAACGAGGACGAGCAGGGAGAGTATATTGCGCTGCTACACGAGAGCATCGGTAAGCTCCCCACAAGAGTGCGCGAGATCATCACCCTTCATTATTTTGAAGGGCTGTCCGTCGCGGACATCGCGACGCGGCTGGGGCTGGCGCAGGGCACGGTCAAGTGGCAGCTGCACGATGGCAGAGAGCGCATCCGAAAAGACATGGGTGTTATGGAAAAGAAAGTGGATAAAACGCTGGTTGAGCGTGTCATGAAGCAAGTAGAGGAGCTCAAGCTGTGGGGGCTCAAAAACGATAAGACGGGCTTTCCCGAGGCGTATGAGAAAACGCTCAAGGCCGTCGAGGAGCTGCCCGAATGTCGCGAGCGTGATCACGCCATGGCGGACGTGCTTATGCGTGGCTTTTGGTGGCTGCCCGGAAAGAGAAACGACGAGCTGCTCGCCCGCATGAAAGAGTATGCGCTCAAGGGGCATAACGACGAGGTCATGGAGAGCGTATGCGCGACTGAGGATTCAAAAATGTGGGGCGATCGCCGCATCCCATGGATACGCGACACGCAGATTCCTTACCTTGAGAAGCATGGTTTTGTTAAGGCGTTGGGCAGAGAATGGTTTTGGTTGGGGCATGCGTATTTCAGAAAAGGGCAGACCCACGAGGGCTTTGCCGCTCTTGACAAGGTGTTGGAGATCTTGACCCCCAAGGAGGTATACTATGCCAACGCGCTGTCTGCGATACAGATCGAGCGGATGCATCAAAATAAGCAGATGCAGGGCAGAGAGGAAAAATGGTATACCATGTGCGGGGACGGCGCGCATTACCGCATCCTTGACGGCGAGCTCCGCTGCTGGAGCCGGCCGGGATATAGTGTCGGACAGCTGAGAAACGTGGTGGACATTCAAAATTATATTTTCAGCAGCGCTTGCCGCTGTGACAACCGATTCTTTATTCCCGGCGCCGACGTGGGAGACACGATCACGGATCAGGGTTGTTCGCTGACCTTCGCCGCGAAGGACGAAACGGTGACGACACCGTGCGGGACGTTTGAGGGCTGTGAGATGTGGGAGATCGTGACCGAGAGCGAGATCTATCAGACCTGGTATGCCGATGGCGTGGGTATCGTCAAGCAGCGCATGAACACGCAGGGCGAATGGTCGGAGCGCCTACTCAAGCACTACGAGATCGTTGGCGGACAGGGGCGGATTCCCTGCGCTACGGGCAACGTGTGGGAATACGTTGGGCATGAAGATGCGCAATACATCACGCTGGACGTGCGGTATGAGATGGTGTACAGCGACAAGGAGGGCGTCACGCTTTCGGGCTTTTTCGCCGTTGAGCGCTTGAAATATGACGAGAACAGCTGGAGCGACATGGTGCTTCAAATGCGCAATGATTTCACAAAGATAAGCGAAGCAGGATGGCCACAGCTGGTGGACGTTTCCCATGCCGTCGATCGCGCCGAGGCACTGGCCAAAACGCCCTACGAGAAGGCCTACAGCCGCGCGGCGTGTGACGTTATGCGAAGAATTTTGTCCACCGACAAAGAGATGAATCCCGAGCGCACGGTCACGGGGCATTGGAATATGTATGACGTTAAGCGTTTGACGTGGGAAAAGGGAAAGCTCCGCGAGATCTGGGACCATTACGGCACCTGCTCGTTTGCCTGGACGTGCATCGATCACAACGATGATAAGGTAGTGATGTTCAATGACGTCTATGGCTTTTTGCAGGAAGGCGCAAACTGCCTTTGGTCGGATGATTGGAAGGACGGCTATGCCAAAACGATCGAATTTCAGCGCCATGGATTCGTCAATCGGACACAGATCGTTTGCCGAAGCGTTGGACGAGTAAGTACCAAGGCGGGCGTATTTGACGATTGCCTTGAGGTTACACTGGAAATTCAGAATCCCGAGAACCGTAGCAATTATCGCTGTGGCAAAAAGACGTATACCTTCGCCCCCGGTATTGGCATCGTTCGCTTTGTGAGCGAAAACTCAAGAAATCATGTGACGCATGAGCTGGCAAGCTACGTCGGTACGGGCGAGGGCTATATGCCCATGCTTGACGGCATGGATCGCCGCTTTGAGGCAATCGGATTGACGGGCGGCTACGTCAGCGCTGTGGACTATGCCGTTCGCCTACGTGGGGACGGAAGCCTTTGCCTGATCGAGGATCGCTGTGGCATTCGCGTGCTGCCGCCCTACGACGAGAACGATTGGCACAGCATGGTGATCTATATGGGAGAGCGCGCCTTTGGCAGAAAGGATGGAGAAGAGCATTTTAACGACGTTTCACATCTTATGGAGCGGTGTCGAGCGCTTGCCAAGACACCTTACGAAAAGGCACATACCAGGCTCTCTTGCGGCAGTATGCAGCGTATTCTCCAAACCGATGCCAAGTACAATCCTAAACGCACGCATAGCGGGCACATGGACGGATTCTGTGTACGGTATATAGAGGAGAAAACGGGGCGCGTGGATCTTTCCGAGCAGGAGAATGATGCGTTTGAAAACTGGAATATGCACGGCACGGGAGACTGGGGTGCGCCCATGTTCTTCAACGATATCTACGGCATCTGGGTAGACGCCGCAAACGGCCTTTGGAACGAGGTGATCAAGCCCGACGTGACGATTACGCTGGAGCACAAGCGCCACGGCTACGATGTGACCACCGAGCTTTCCTGCCGCGAGGTCGGTAGCGTCACAACGGCGGTCGATACCTTTATGAACTGCATTGAGGTGGCCGTTGAGATCAAGGGAATGCCGTATGAGATATGCTTCCACAACGGCACCAAAAAGTTCTACTTTGCGCCGGGTGTGGGCATGATCCGCACGGTGCAGGACCACAAGGACCACACCCTGCAGGGCATTTACGATCTGGTGGCCTATGAAGGTACGGGTGAAGGCTACATGCCGCTTTGCGAGGGCATGACTCGTCGGTATGAGGCGCAGTTCATGCGCGAGGGCTATATCGCCGCGGCCGAATACGCCGTCGAGCGTGACGAGAATGGCAAATTGTGTCTGATCGAGGACAGATGCGGAATCAAAAAACTATAAAATCAGCCTCCGGTCCGGACGTTCGGATCGGAGGCTTTCATTATGTGTGATTAGTCGAGCGAAGCGTTGTATGCATCCACAAAATCGCGGACGAGCTTGATGCGCTCGATGTTACCTGTCGAAGACATTTCGTCCGAAATACCGAGGATCAGGCGGGGCGCGAATTTGTCAATGAGCTCTTTGACGGTATCGAGCAGCTGTTGCTCGGGATAAATATCGTCAAACAGAATGGCGGGGATGCCGTCAACGAGGAAGACCTCGTCGCCCAGTGCCTCCTTGATCTCGTCGATGGTGACGTCGCCCTGCGGCACGGGGGTGATGGCCTCGATGCCGTCCAGACCGCACTTGTTGGCGAATTTGAGCAGAGGCTTGCAGTCGCCGTCCCAGTGGGCGAAGGTGAATTTACCTGCTTTATGGAGCGCTTCGTTGCGGCGCAGGTAGGCGGGCAGGACGTACTTTTCAAACAGACGGGGCGAGAGCACGCCGCCGTGGTCGTTGTCGCCGAAGTTGATCCACTCCAGGGGGGATTCATTTATGACCTCGATCATGCGCATGACGCTGTTTTCAGCCGCCTCGAAGTACTCCTCCATGGTCTCGGGGAAGTCGGTGAGCCCGTAAATGGTGCCCTCAACGCCCATGACCTCGACGATGGTCTTTTGGATGGTGACGCGGGGAACGAAGATGGAGGGGAGACCAAGATCGCCCCAGTACTCCTGCATCTTATCGTAGTGCGCCTGGTTCCAGCGCCACATGGTGTTGTTTTCCAGCCAGATCATTGTCTTGAGCTGTTCTTCATTTTCCGCAGGCCAGGTCTTGAAATACGAGCCACCGTTAGAGTCGTTGCTATGCCACAGGTAGCAGATGTTGCCGACGGGGGTTTCAATGTGCACTTCGGTTTCAAGGTCGGAGATCCTTTTGTTATAGCGCTTGACGGGAACCTTGTCGTATGCCTGAACGCAGCCGTTGTACTCGTAGACACGGGGAGAGACGTCGAGGGTGCAGTACAGGTCGTGACGGTCGAGTTTGTCGTAGGGGGCGGGGAGAGCGCCGTCGCGGAACATACGGTCGGTGTACCAACAGTCGATACGGGGCTGGAACAAGACTTTTTTGCCGGCTTCACCGCGAATGATGGCGCGGTTGAGGGAGCGGAAATCGCGTTTGGGTTGCATGGTGGCCATGGTGGGGGTCTCCTTTGGGATTGGATTTGTGATATCTGAATTTTTTACAACTTCTTCTACAGCCTCGCACAGCCCACCTCGACTCCGTCGAGCTGCGCGCGCTCGGTGTTCTGTATTGTTGTTCATTCTTTGTCATCCGACAAAGAACGAACCAAGAAAACGGACTTAAAGGCCTAATGCCCTTAAGAAACCCACAAGATTTCTTGCTTTGGCGTATCTGCCGCTCGTTGTGGCATTCCGTCGAGCGATGCAGGATAAGCTTTTATGTCTTTCTCCTTTTTCTCCTTGCAGAGCGGCACGAGAGGGAGGGCCCGGAGGGAACGTCCGGGTTCATTTTCTTGGTTACTTCTTTGTTGAACGACAAAGAAGTAACATCAAAAGCCGGAAC
>JAFVZV010000050.1 GCA_017507985.1 Clostridia bacterium | reverse complement strand
TGACGATCAGAACAACGGTGGAACTGTTGTGGCTGTTGTTGCTATCATCGTGCTGGTGCTTGGTGGCGGTGGAGCGGCATTCTATCTTCTGTATAAGAAGAAGCCGTTCTAATCGACGGAACAAGTAGAAAGATGAATTAGCCCGCAAGGGCAGGGCCCCCCGATGGAAATCGGGGGGCCTTTTTCGCGCGGTAGAAACGATATTTCATGCAAATGTTCTTTGGCTTTGCGCTGTATTGTGTGCACGTCAAAAGGGGAAGATGCTGCTTTCTATCCCCGGGTGTGACACGGCGCTGTCGCGCTGCTCATCTTTGCACGAAGTTGAGCAAATTCAGCTTTTGCGTTTGCAAGTTGAAAAAACCAGATTTCGGCTTGCCGAAATCTGTTTTCTTTCGCCATTTCTTTGTGGAAAGACAAAGAAATGGCATAAAAACTGGCACAGCGAACGCGTGCGAAGCACAGTGTGAGCGTCAAAAGGAGAAGATGCTGAAAATTTATCCCCCTTCCTTTTTTGTTCATCCTGCACAAGTTGTATCTTGTTTGTAAATATTCACAAAAATCCCCCCGATATATAAACAGATATGTTATAATATCTTTAACTATAACTGCATCTGTGCGATGTCAAAAATCAAAAAAGAAAGAGGCAATTTTATGAGTCAACAGTATTCCAACGCCCTGCTCCACGACAAGGTCATGCAAGCCGTCTCGGCTGTCGACGGTGTTATCGTCGGCAAACACAACGAGGTCATTTTGCTTATGACCGCGTTGCTCGCCGGCGCACACGTTTTGATCGAGGACGTTCCCGGCACGGGAAAAACCTCCTTGGCCTCGGCACTGTCTCGCGTGACGGGTCTTTCCTTCAACCGTGCACAATTCACCCCCGACGTTATGGCCTCCGACATCACGGGCTTTAATATCTATAACCGCCAAAAGGAAGCGTTCGAGTTCCGTGAGGGCTTGGTCATGTGCAATCTGTTGCTCGCAGATGAGATCAACCGCGCCTCTCCCAAGACACAGTCGGCGTTGCTTGAGGCGATGGAGGAGAACAAGGTGACAGTCGACGGTGTGACATACGAGGTCCCCGAGCCCTTTATGGTCATCGCGACCCAAAACCCTACGGGATACGTTGGCACATACCCGCTGCCTGAGGCACAGCTTGACCGTTTTGCCTTCAAGCTCAGTATGGGATATCCGAACGAGCAGGAGGAGATCGGTATTCTTCGCGCCCGTCGTGGTGAAAACCCCATGGACGCGCTTTGCCCGGTCATCAGCGCGGATGAGCTGAGACAGGCGCGCGATGCGGTGCAAAAGGTGCGTGTTGACGAGGCGCTGTTTGGCTATATTGTATCGTTGATCAGCGCAACACGTACCAACGATGCCTTTTCACTGGGAGCCAGCCCCCGTGCGTCGGTGGCTCTGATGCACCTGGCACAGGCATATGCCTATCTGCGTGGACGCGATTACGTGATTCCCGATGATATTGCCGCGCTCTATACGCCTGCCGTTAGCCACCGCGTCATGCTTTCGCAGGAAAGCAAGCTGGCTATGAAGTCCGTACCCGATGTTCTGCGAGAGATTCTCCACGCGACCGACGTGCCGTATTTGGGCACACGTTAAAACCGAGGTTTTGATATTTTTTGATCACAAAGAGGATATTACATGAAACATCCCCCTCAAAATGAATCTATGTCGCGCGTGTGGCATCATATCAAGCAGACGGCCCGCCATGCCCGACTGTGGCTGAGGAGCGTACGCTCGACGTTGGCAAGCCGTTTTGTTCGGCGCTCCCGTCATAAGGAGTTGGACTGGACGCAAGAAAAGCAAGACAAAAAATTACCGTTACTCTCCTTTTCTCGCGGCTTTGTCTGGTATGCGGTTTTGTTCGTTGCAGCATTACTGTTCACTCAGATTCTGCGCTCGCGCGCTTCCAATTTGTTCTTCTGGTTTATGCTGCTTCTTTTACCTGCGCTGCTGCTGTATACCTTGACGGCGCGCGCGGCGATGAAGGTGTATTTATATACCGAATTTTCCACGGTGGAAAAGCAACAACCTTGCCCGTATGAATTTCGTATCAGTAACAGCGGTATTTTCAGCTATCCGTTTGTCGATGCCATCGTGCGCGTGCCGCGTGAAGACGCGGTGCGTACGTCGCTGCGCAGTGTACGTATGTCACTGCCGCCGCTGTCTTCCTATTCGATCGCCAATGAGGTGACCTTTCGTTTTCGCGGAACGTATGAGATCGGTGTTTCCTGCTTTTACGTGTACGACTTTTTCCGCATCATCCGTATGCGAGTCGACGTAGAGGAATACCACAACGTGCTGGTCCTGCCTCGTAAGCAGATGCTACAGGGCGAGGGTGCCGTCGCAGTTTCCGATACGGCACAAAAGCAGACGCGCTCCCCGTACGCCTTTGACCGTGTCGAGGTGCGTGACGTGCGCGATTACCGCATGGGCGACGCGCTTAAGGACGTTCACTGGAAGCTGTCCTCCAAGGCAGAGGAGCTTTTGGTGCGCGATTATTCCAGTGGTGCTTCCAGCCGAACCATCATATACTGCGATCTTTCGGCCTGCTATCCCCTCGTGCCGCCCAAGCAGGCAGAGGCGGAGCAAGACAACAGCCGCCGCGTGACGCGCAGACAACGAAAGAAAGAGCTGCAGGAAGCGTTGCTTCGCCAAGAGGAGCAACGTCGCGAAAAGCAACATTTGCGTCAGCTCAAATATGAAGCGGAGGGAGCAGAGAACGTGTCGGATACAGAGGCGGGCGAGCCAATGTCATCGGCACAAAAACGCCTCCGCGCGACAGCGCACCGCCACAAGCGCCATGAGGCGACCGAGCTGTTTGAACGCGAAACGGCTCAACCGAGCACGCAGGATACACCGCGCGTAGATCCTCAGGCATTGGCTGATCCGTCTTATTATGCCGATATGAATGAATATTGTGCGGACGGCGTGGTTGAGCTGGCTATTTCAATCGTACTTCGCGAGCTGCGTGCGGGCAATCGCTGCATGCTGATGTGGTTTGATGCCCGTGCAGAGCTGGGCGCGTTTGGCTTTGAACTGGACGAGGAGCGTGATTTTGATGCGATTTATCGTCTGTTCTCCACGGCGCCCTTGTGCTCGCCCGCCGATCATAGCGTGGGCAAGTTGCGCTCTATGTTGGGCGATACGCAGGGCGTCAAGCAGGTGTTTGTCAGTGCGGCGCTTGACCGTCAGTCGATGACGACGCTGTGTGAGTTGCCCGGTATGACAGGTGGTGCCGAGTTTGGCTCGGTAGAGCTGGTCTACTATAGCCCCGAGGAACGCTTTTTGAACGTGCAGGCGCGACGGGCCTATTTGGAAAGCTGCCGCGTCATGCTGGGAGCCAATGGCATATTGATGGTAGACGGTAGTGCAAGATTGTCTGCCGCCATTGTAAATGGAAGGGAGGAACGGCTATGACCGGGCAAAAAAAGAACCGTCGACAAGCAAAACGCCGTGAAGCCCATCCTGTGTTCTGTCCTCCCGATGCGGCAGGACGCTCCTTGGTTTTGCGTATTCTTGGTACAATCTGTCGTTTGATCACCATTTTCTGTGCTGCATATGGCTTGTCGTCTTTGGTCTTGTCTGCCTTTTTTCCTTCGGCAGATATGGAGCCTGTCATGCTGGTGACGTTTGTAACAGTCTTGCTCGTTGGTATCATGTGTCAACATCCGATCGCGGCCGGCTTCGGCGGTGCGATTCTGGCGGGGGGCATCGTATATCAACTCATGAATCAGCCCTATTCCCCCGTGGGATATTTGCACCGCGTGCTGGGGCACGGTTACAATGCTGTGCTTGATCGCTTGTACAAGCGGGGAAGCTATGGCGTGATTCAGTACAAGGTAAAGGTCCCCTTGGGCGGAATCCATGCCGAGTTTGTACAGATGTTTTGCGGCTTGGTCGCTACACTGATCGCCGTGATCTTTGTTTTGTGCTTGGTACGCCGCGTGCGCGCTTTGCCTCCCGCGGTGATAAGCGTGGCGCTGTTGGTTCCGTTGTTTATGTATAATCTGACGGTCACAAATATGCCTGTGCTGCTACTTATTGCCGGTCTTTCGGGCGTTTTGATCCTGCTTGCATATGATCGATGCTATCGCCGCGCGGACGAGCGGGATGAGACGAGCACCATGCTGTTTCCCGATCATCGACCTCCGCTGCCCGAGGGTGTGACGGATCGTCGGCAATTACGCCGCGAGCGTCGCGAGCTTCGCCGTCAGGCACGTATAGAGCGCCGTGAGCGCGCCTCTATGATGACGGTCGAGCAGGAGCTGGACGACTATTTCAAGGTATCCAAGCGCTCCGCCCGTAAGGATGATAAAAAAGAAAACAAAAAGAATAAAGAATCGCTCAAGGAGCATAAAAAGCGACTGGCACAGCTTCGTGCCGTTCGGCGCCATGATCGCGTGACTGTACAAACGCGCGCCGCCATGGGTGGTTTTGCCGGGGCGGCCATGAGCCTTCTGGCAGTGATCATATTGTTCATTCCTGCGATGACGGTGGACGGTTCCTTCCGCACGATCGACAGTATTGACCGCCGAGTCGAAATCTATCGCGAGTACGTGACAGCCCTGCTGCAGGGCGATGAGATCTCGGTGGATATGTACGAGTATCTTGATGATCTCAAACGGACCGAGCCTCATTCCACCACGGCCGAGGTGCTGGAGTTTGATAACATTTTGCTCATGAGCGTCGGATCACAGTTTTATGCCAATCTGTATCTGCCGTCCTATGTTGGCGTGGATTACGAAAACGGAGCATGGCAGCATTTCAGTGATGAGCAATACGAGCAGTGGCGGACGTTGTATGGCAAGGAAGCTATGCCTTCCGAGCGGATGCTGTTGGACTTCTTGCTTTTGATGGACTACACGACCGAAACCGATCCTGTCGACTACGTTAGCCAATATCGCAATCGCAGTCGCTACGGCTATGTGTCGTATATGGTCAGCTTCGAGCGGCGTAACATGAGCACGAGCGAAGCCTTGCTGCCCCGTGTGTATTCGAGTAACTACGGCTTGCTTCAGTATCGCTCGAATGAGGCTTTGGAGCTGCCGTTCGGCAACGTGTTTGACGGTCTGTGCGTCGGGCGCGGCTTTGAGGAGGAGGACGTTGCCTATTCCTTGATCGCCTACGTTCCCATTCATACCAATACGTCGGCTTACGTCAACCGTGCCCAAATGATCGCCAAGTACAACGAGCTGTATCAGCATACCGAGGGCTATCAAACCGCTCAAACATATGCGGATTTCGTATACGATACCTATCTTGGCGACGTGAACAGTCCTGTGATCGACGCCTTTATCACCGAACTGATGCAAGAGATGGCGGCGGAAAAGCTGGACGTCACAGGTGCGGCCGATCGAAATTCGCTCCTGCCCGCGACCTACGAGGCGCGCCATCAGCTGACCATGGAAATCATTGATAAGCTGGTGCTGGAAAACACTTATACCCGTGAACCATCCAAGCCGACCGATGCCTCGCTTGACGGTGTAGAAAACTTCTTGAGCGTGACGAACGAGGGCTATTGCGTGCAGTTTGCATCTGCCGCTGCGCTGGTTCTGCGCGAGTTCGGTATTCCTGCGCGGTATGTGGAGGGCTATTTGGCCAGCGACTTTGAGTTGGATATTTACGGCGTTTACGGTAGCCGATATCACACCGATCTTCGCGACAGCGACGCTCATGCGTGGGTCGAGGTCTGGTACGACGGTGTGGGTTGGGTCACCTATGAAACGACGCCCCCGTACTACGTTGATATGTACGGCGAGGACTCGGAAACGGCAGGAGATCTGATCGGCAGCGGTGCGGCACAGCGACCGACCGATCCGGATGTCACGCCGCCCGATGAGCCCGCCCCGCCCGTGGTTGATCCCATTGAGCCTCCTGACGAGCCCATTGTTCCACCCGTCATCGTTCCTCCTGTGACTGGTTCGGGTGGATCGACGATCGACTGGAAGGCTGTTATTCGTGTGTCGTTGATCGGGACGGGGATCTCTGCCGTTCTCGGTCTGATCGTTTGGCTGATCGTTCGCATGGCCGTACTGGCCAAGCGAGCCGAGAACAAGCGGCGAAAGTTGGCCGAGGACATCATCGGCGGCGACGAGACCATTTTTGGCGAGGAAACGGCACGAGCCGAGGCGGCGCGTACCTTGATTCGCCAGACCATGTCGCTGCTTTCCATCTACGGAACGCCGCCCGAGAAGGGTGAGCTCAAGGACGATTACGCCCGTCGCCTCTCCTTTGCTTACGAAAATGTGCTGGGCTATCCCATGGAATACAGCGCCGAACTGCAAAACGCAATGGAGCGTGAGCACGTCAGCAAGACGAATATCGGTTCGCTCATGGAGGCCATCGCCGCCGAGGAATTTGGCTACGGTATGACGCCCGAGCATATGAAACAATTGGCTGAGTTTTATCTTGCTATGCGTGAACATGACAAAACATACGTCAAGGCGTGGGATAGATTTAAGCTACATTATATTAATAGAGAATTGTAAAGAACGCAAGGGGGAACTTCTTGAAAGAAGCTCCCCCTCACTTTCAAAAGCACCTTTTTCAAGAAAAAATAAATTTTTTTCAAAAAAGGCTTGACAAATGCTAACAAACGGACTATAATAATTAGGCTGTCGGGAAAACCGACATGTGTGGCGTTAGCTCAGCTGGATAGAGTGTTTGGCTACGAACCAAAAGGTCGGGGGTTCGAATCCCTTACGCCGCACCAAAACAAAAAGGCAATCACGAAAGTGATTGCCTTTTTGTTTTGGCGGAGCAGGGGAATGAGAACTCCCACGAAAGAATATCGTCCGCGCCCTGCGCGGCGAGGTCGTCAAGACCTCGAGATATTCTTTT
>JAFVZV010000001.1 GCA_017507985.1 Clostridia bacterium | reverse complement strand
TATCAAGCCGTCGGTGAAGGCGGGAGAAACGACCGGGTCAGCCAGCTCCCAGATCTTACCCTTGGGATCCTTGAAGGCGCCGTCGCCGTAGACCATGACCTCAACGTGCTTGCCCGTTTCCTTCAGCACGCGCGCCTGGATATCCAGCACCAGCCCTTGGCACTCGCGGGGGAACAGCTTAACCTTGTCCTCCGTAGACTTATTGGAGCCGAGCAGACCGTACTTTTCGTTGCAGCCGCTGCCGTTTACGGGGGCGTTCATCAGATCGTCCAGGCCGCAAACGACCTTGGCACCTGCCGCCTTGAGGATTCTCTTGGTGCGTGCACGGGTGTGAATATCGCAGTTAATGATACAATCGGTATAATCCAGGATTGCCTTGGCTTGGTTGGCAAATACGATCTCGACCTCGGCGCCGCATTCGCGGATGAGGTTGCCGTAATACTCCACGTAATCTACACCCGTAAATTCGTGCTTGTTCTCGCCAAACAGCTCACGATATTTCGCCAAAGAGAGCACGTCGCTGTAGGGGTTGACGCCCGCCTCGTCGATCTTGTCAAGGCTCACCAGCTCGTTACCCACCTCATCGGAGGGATAGGACAGCATCAAAACGACCTTTTTGCAACCCATGGCGATACCGCGCAGGCAGATGGCAAAGCGGTTACGGGACAGAATGGGGAAAATAACACCGACCGTGCCACCGCCGAGCTTGGCGTTGACATCAGCTGCAATGTCTTGCACGCTGCAGTAGTTGCCCTGCGCGCGAGCTACGATGGATTCGGTGATAGAAATAACGTCGCGGTCGCGCAGCTCGAAGCCTTCGCTTTTTGCAGCCTCGATGACGCTTTCGGTGACGATAGCGGCCAAATCGTCGCCCTGACGAATGATGGGGCAACGGATGCCGCGGGAGATAGTACCGACTCTTCTTGTGTTTTCCATAGTTTTTTCCTTCTGTAATAATTGTAGATTTGGGGATCGGCGAAGGTAAGGCAAGACTTTTTGCTCTCGCATGCCGATTGTTCGGCGCAGCACAACGCGCCGCGCTGAGATTTTGTGTTACTTCTTGGTGCGTCCCAAGAAGTAACCAAGAAGGACGCCCAGGCGTTCCCCCTGGGAACTCCCGGCATTGCCTCTCTTCAAAGAGCAACAGGAGAAAGACATATCATCTGTTACTGCATCGCCCGACGGCAGACACCACGAGCGGCAGGACGATTCAAAAAGTTTATTTGCTTTTGTTTTTACGGCTTTTTTTGATATATGCAGCTTTTCTATCGCTGTAGTAGGGGAATTTACATTTGATAAATATAAAACCACCGATCATAACATTCGCGAAAATAATATTATGAATCTGCCAAGGAAGATAGATTCCCATTTCGTAGAACAGATCCAGATTTATAAACATCAGAAATAGTCCCCCGAAAACGATCGACAAACCGATAATCATGATCGGTATTTCAATAATCGTTGCATATTTTGCAACTTTTAAAATCGTGTCTTTTTGTTCTTCCGTGAGTGCGGCAACTTCTTCTTCCAGTTTCTTCTGCTTCTCTTCTTTCATGTTATGTTTCCTCCATGTGATATTTTCATTCTTGTCTGTGAAGCGAAGGGATGTAGGGAACTTTTTTCAAAAAGTTTCCCTACATACTCTCCTTACTCCCATTCAATCGTACCAATAGGCTTGGGAGTCAAATCAAGCAGAACGCGGTTGATGCCCTCGACCTCATGCGTGATGCGGTCAGTGATATGATGCAACAGGGCATAGGGGATCTCCTCGATGGTTGCGGTCATGGCGTCGGTGGTGTTGACGGCACGGATAATAGCCGGCCAACCCTCGTAACGCATATGATCGCGAACGCCGACACTCTTCATATCGGGCACGGCAATAAAATACTGCCAAACTTTTCCTGCCAGGCCGTTTTTGTCAAACTCCTCGCGCAAGATTGCATCTGCCTCGCGCAACGCGTGCAGGCGGTCACGGGTGATGGCACCCAAACAGCGAACGCCAAGTCCCGGGCCGGGGAACGGCTGACGGTAGACCATTGCATGGGGCAATCCCAGCGCCTCACCTACGACACGGACCTCGTCCTTGTACAGCAGCTTAACGGGCTCGACCAGCTCCATAGCCATATCGTCAGGCAGACCGCCGACGTTATGGTGCGACTTGACGGGCTTGCCGCTTTCTTTTGCTTTGATACTCTCTAAAATATCGGGGTAGATCGTTCCCTGTGCCAAGAAGGAAATGCCGTCCAGCTTGGCGGCCTCCTCGTCAAACACGTTGATAAACTCGGCACCGATGATCTTTCTCTTCTTTTCGGGATCGGACACGCCCTCGAGCAGATTCAAAAATCTGTCCGTCGCATCCACATAAACGAGGTTAGCATCCAGCTCCTCGCCAAACACTCGGATAACATCCTCGCTCTCGCCCTTGCGCATCAGTCCATGATTGACGTGAACGCAGACGAGCTGCTTGCCGATGGCCTTGATCAAAAGCGCGGCTACGACGGAGCTGTCAACACCGCCCGACAGAGCCAGCAGAACCTTTTTGTCGCCGACCTGTGCGCGAACGGCCGCCACCTGCTCGTCGATAAACGCGTTTGCCTGTTCGATCGTTGTAATGCGCGCCATGTCCTCGGGGCGCTTGTTAAGATCGTACATATATTTCCTTCTTTCCGCCCTTACGGGCTTTTAAAATTAATCACACAAATGATTTGGAAGGCATCGCAAAACACATTCCGTATTATTATACCAAATTTTCGTCCGTTTTGCAATACGTCAAGACCAACAATAGCGAAAAAATTTCCACAGAATTGAAATAAATTTCTGTTAAAAATGTTAAATGGCGGCGATTGGGGGCACAAACCGTCTTTTTTTGTCATATGCTGTTATCGCCCTTCCTCTTTTTGCACGACAGCCAAAAAATTCCTGCGGAGCAATTTGGTCGTCCGTGTTTAAGAAGCGGACGAGTGAGGGCAAAATATCCCTGAAGGCAACACATACCCAAGGAGGGATCGTAAAAAAGATGAGTGTCAAACGAGGAGATATTTACTACGCTGACCTAAGTCCTGTGGTCGGCTCGGAGCAGGGCGGACTGCGGCCCGTTCTGATCATACAAAACGACATTGGCAACCGCTACAGTCCAACCGTCATCGCCGCGGCCATTACCTCGCGGCTGAGCAAAACCCGCCTGCCCACCCACATCGACGTTTACGCCGACCGGGTGGGGCTGGTCAAGGACTCGGTGATTTTGCTTGAGCAGGTACGGACGTTGGACAAACGACGCTTGAAAGAAAAAATGGGGCATTTGGACGAGAGCATCATGAGTGAGGTCAACCGTGCGATCGCCGTCAGCGTCGGACTGGGCGACTGGAGGCCGGGCGAGCATACCGCCCCGTCCGTAACGGTAACGAGCACGCCTTCCGTGACCGTAGAAGCACCTGCCGCCGCAGTCGCCGCAGTTTCCACGCCGCCGCAAAGCGAGGGGATGCCGACTGTCGCCGCCGCGACGGATATGAACACGGCAAAAATGTAACGAAACTGAAAATTCGGCAAGCAAGTCTTGATTTTTTCAGTCGTATCTGCTAAAATAAATTCAAATATAAAAACAACCGTGGTCTTGCCACGGTAGCCCGAGTGGGGGGATTGCCCACTTGGGTTACATATAAAGGATACGAACATGATCTATCAAGAAACGCTCACCGCGCGCTGGCACGACACCGATGCCACGCTGGCCGTCCGCCCCTCGCAAATGCTGGTCTATATGCAGGAAATGGCCTTTTGCCATCTCAATTCGGTTGGTCGCAATCTCGATGCTCTGCGATTTGAGCAAGGGCTTGCGTTTATTTTGACACGCCTGACGCTCAAATTTTATCAGCCCGTCCGCCCCGCCGAAACGATCACCGCACAGACCTGGGTCTCGGATGGAAAGGGGTTGAATTTCCCCCGTTATTTTCGGATAAACAAGCAGGATGGCACGATTGCCGCCGAGGGTGCGAGCAGTTGGCTGCTGCTCGATCTGAGCACACGGCTGCCCAAGCGAGTCAGCGACTTTTCTTACGGATTTGAAGGAGAGGATCCCCTTCCCTTTGCCACACCGCGCCGTTTTTCCGTTCCTGCCGAGATGGTCGAAGTCGGACAGCGCAAGATCGTCTATTCGGACATTGATTACAACGGTCACATGAACAACACCCGCTACCCCGACATGATCTGCGATTATCTGCCCGAGGGAACGGTCGGCCGTATCCATACTATGCATTTGGAATTTGTCCGTGAGGCGGCATTCGGCGCGATCTTACGCGTCATGCGAGGCGAGCGAATCAGCGAAGACGGCGACACCGTGTATTTGGTACAAACGATCAATGAGCAAGGCGAGGTATGTCTTGCGGCAGAGGTGTGGGCGAAGCCGTAGGCACGTCCGTAGAAGAAGCTGTATAAACGTTAGTTATCCAATCCTCTAAATCCTCCCGGAGGCTCCCATGAACATCATCACCCAACTCACTCAACATATGAATACCATTCTCACCGTCGCCGCCGCCGAGCACTCGCTCGCTCTGCGCAGCACCGACCTACGTGGCAGTCAGCTCACTTATTTGCTCGCCGTCTGCCGCTGTCCCGGCGCCTCGCAAGAAACGCTTGCCGGGCTGTTGGGCGTAGACAAAAGCAACGTTGCTCGCCAGATGACCGAGCTGGAGTCGCTTGGCTACGTCTCGCGCCGCCGTGATGAGAGCGACCGCCGTCGTATGTTCGTCGATCCAACCGATCGTGCTTTCGAGGTGTTGCCGACGCTTGTCGATATCGTATCCGAATGTCAGCACGAGCTGACACGGGGCATGTCCGCCGAGGAAACGGAGCTACTGTGCGAGCTGATTGCCCGTATGGCCCACAATGCCGCCCGTCTGACCGCTCAACATAAGGCTTACGACGATTGATGCTTTGCTCGCCGTGCCCGCTCGTACTTCCACTCGTCAAAGCGTGCCGCCGCGAACGCAAGCGCTTTCTTTTTGAGTCGAAAGGCGTTTCGGCGTGAAATATCCAGCTCTTCGCTTGCTCGTTCCACCGTCATACCCACGACGTAGTGATAATAGAGCAACAGCTTGCACGATTCATTGGGCAAGGATTCGATAAAATCACGAATGTCGATCAGCTGGCCTTGCCAATACTCTGCCGTTCCGCCTATACGGCCGTAATACGTCACCTCGCCCGGTGTGCTTTTTCGCTCTCTTTCGTCAATGCGACAAAGGCGCAGCATACGGACGGCAACGGCATACCGCTCCAAAAACACCCGTACCTCACACAGTTTAACGGCGTCCTCGCACAGCTCCTCCTTGGCAATGCGGCGGGTAGTGATCTGCTTTGCGTTTGTTTTGATCATACGTGCACCTCCCTCACGTTTGTCTGATTTTTCGAAAATCCGAAAGAATCATATCGTATTTCAGAATGAAATCTCACCCGCGACGACGGGTGCTTTTTGTTTGCTTCTTTTGTCATTTGACTTCCCCTTTCGCACAAGTTTGATTTTGTCGGCACGCCCGGGCAAATCAAGTTTTTTCGCTAAAATCTCTCAAAACCGTTGACAAATGCCTCTCAACGCCGTATAATGTCCTTGTTGGCACTTATTATATCGCATTTCCGAACGATTGTCAACTATATGGTTATGATTTCATAAATATTGGAAGTTTCAACAAAAGGAGCCCCCTATGGACTATTCCTCTTTTGAACAATTACTCAAAATGCACAATACCACCGTCTATCGTGTGTCTAAGGAGACGGGGATTGCGGCCTCGACCTTTTCCGACTGGAAGAACGGGCGTTCTTGTCCCAAAGCAGAAAAGCTGATGAAAATCGCCGCATTTTTTGGCGTTTCGCTGGATGAGCTGCTGGGCACGCGCGCATCTCTCCGTATGCCGGCATCGCCGCGCGCCCGTCGCTTGCCCATTATTGGCGAGATTCGGGCAGGAAGTCCTATTATCACGGACGAAACGCTGCTTGGTTACGAATACGCCGACGTAGATGACGTGGACGAGTACTTTTACCTTAAGGTGTGCGGCGACAGCATGAAGGACTGCGGCATGATCGATGGCTCGCTTGTGCTGTTCCGCAAACAGCAATACGCCGAAAACGGCGATATCGTTGCGTGCCTTGTCGGTGGCGACAGCGCGACGGTCAAGCGCTTTTTCAAGCGCGACAGACGCATCTTCCTTCAGCCCGAAAACGATGACTATTCCCCCATTGAGCTGTCCCCCATCGACTTCGAAACGGGTGACGCGCGCATTCTCGGCGTCGCGCAGGAAGTGAAGATCAAGCTGTAATCGAGGACGCGTGTAGGGAAACTTTTTGAAAAAAGTTTCCCCACGACCCTTCAAAAACCTTACAAGAAGAAAAAGGAGCGTAGCCGGGGTAACTTCTCCTTGCCCTGTAGGGGGAAGGACTTGCGTTGTTTCATAGTGATTTCGCCTGCGTCGAAATCGGCTCCCGCAAACTCAGGGAACCCCTACCCCGTTCTCTCCACAAAATTAGAATTACTCTAACAAATCTTGATTTCTACACCCGCCGCTCGTGGTAGCTATATGGCGCGAGATTCTTTCCGTAGGGCGGGAGCCTTGCGGTCGCGCTTTGGCCCTCTGCTCGTGTGTCTCGGCGCAAGCCGAGATGTGAAGAGCGGCACGGAAAGGGGAATCCAAGGGGGAAAGCCTTGGTTCCCTTTCTTTCACCATTTCTTTGTGGAACGACAAAGAAATGGCATCCCAGCAAACACCGAACGCGCGCGGCTTGCCGCGCCGGGTGAGGCAGTAGGAGAAGTTGTAGAATTTTTAGTTTTCCCCCTAAATCCCCCCGAAAGGATCCTACCATGACCATCCTTAACGTCAAAAATATGACTCTCCGCTTCGGCGTGACCACCATATTGCAAAACATCGATTTTTCCCTCGACGAGACCGATAAGCTCGGCATCATCGGCGTCAACGGATCGGGAAAATCCTCCCTGTTCCGCGTTATTACAGGCGTATATGAGCCCGAAGAAGGCAGTGTCACCCTCGCAGGCGGCAAGACCATCGGTATTCTGACCCAGGACGGTGCCTTCGGCTCGCTGTGCGGCTCAGAAGACGAACCCAATGAAACCGCCTCCGAAGGACTGAGCGTGCTCGAATTGATGCTTCGCTCCAAGCCCGAAATGCTGCGCATGGAGGCCCGTCTTGCCGAACTGGAAAAAGAGATGAATGCCGACGGCGTACAGCATCTCGGCGCACTCAGTGCCGAATATACCACCCTCAACGATCGCTATCTGCGCGAAGGGGGCCTGGAATACCGTGGCCGTTGCGCCTCAATGCTCCAGCGTCTTGGCTTCGACGCGGCAGCACAGCAGCAGAGCGTCGACACGCTCAGCGGCGGTCAGCGCACCCGTCTGGCCCTGGCAATTCAGCTTTCGCGTGAGCCCGATATTCTCATGCTGGACGAGCCGACCAACCATCTGGACATTGAGACGACGGCGTGGCTGGAAAATTTCCTTATCAACTATAAAAAATGCGTGCTGGTCATCTCGCACGACCGCTATTTTCTCGACCGTGTGACGACCAAAACGCTGGCCATCGAAAACCACCGCGCCACGTTGTATCAGGGCGGCTATACCAAGAGCATGGAACAGCGGCGCATCGATCGCGAATTGGCCGAAAAACACTATCGCGATCAACAAAAGGAGATTGCACGTCAAGAGGCCTACATCGCTCAGCAAAGGGCATGGAACCGCGAGCGCAACATCATCGCGGCCGAGAGCCGTCAGAAGTTGCTGGACAAAATGGTCAAGTTGGAAAAGCCCCAAAACGCTCCCCGCCCTGTTCGCATGAAATTCACCCAATCAACCGACAGCGGCAACGACGTTTTGTCCGTGCGCGAGCTTTCTATGGCTTTTGGCGACAAGGTGCTGTTCGAGGACTTGAATTTCCTTATCAAAAAGAAGCAGCGCGTTTTACTCATCGGCCCCAACGGCTGTGGCAAATCGACGCTGATCAAGCTGATTTTGAATATGCTCGATCCCACGTCGGGCGTGATCGAGGCAGGATACAACGTCGAGGTCGGCTATTACGACCAGGAAAACCAGAACCTGACCGACGAAAACACCGTGCTTGAGGAGCTGTGGAGTGCCTATCCCCACCTGCCCGAGCTGACCGTTCGCAACACCCTGGCACAGTTCCGCTTCGTGGGTGAGGACGTGTTCAAAACGGTCGCCGTGCTCTCGGGCGGCGAGCGGGCGCGTCTGACGCTGTCCAAGCTCATTCTCTCACATATGAATCTGCTTGTGCTCGACGAGCCGACCAACCACTTGGATATCGACTCGCGCGAGGCGCTGGAAGGGGCGCTTGAGCAGTTTGACGGCACCATTCTGACCGTCAGCCACGACCGCTATCTGATCGACAAGCTGGCCACGCGCATTTTGATGATGCACCCCGGCGAGGCGTTTGCCGGCGATCTGCTCGACTACGCCGTTGAGCATACGGGACAAGGATACACCGAGCTGATACGCTATAAGACCGCCCGCGAAGCAGAGCGTCTTGGCAAGACGGTGGCGGCGACAGCAGCCAAGACAGTCGTCAGCGATGCCAAGGCAGATTATCTGAAAAACAAACAAAACGCGGCCGAGGAGCGAAAAAAGCGCAACCGACTGCAAAAGCTACGCGACGAGTGTGCCCGTCTTGAGGACGAGCTTGCCGCGATTGAACAAGAAATGGCGGGCGATGCCGCAACCGACTACGTTCGCATAGCCGCGTTGGACGCTCAAAAAGCGGAGCGGGAGGAACAGCTCCTTGCCAACTACGAAGAACTGGAAGAATTGGAGGCGTGGGCAGCCGCGCACAATTGAGCTACCCCAATCATTCATATGAAATCCATCAAAACCAAGGCAAACGATTCTTCAACACTCATTTCCATTTTGTTTTGCCTGCTTTATTTTACCAGCTATATGACTCGAAAAAGTTTTAGTGCCATCAAGCTGGGTATCCCCGACTCAATCCTTACGGATGTACAGATCGGGTACATCGGAAGCGCTCTGTTTTTCACCTACGGCGCAGGACAGATCATCAGCGGCGTGCTGGGAGACCGTATCGACCCCCGCAAACTCATTTTCTGCGGTCTGGGGGTTACTACGCTGTGCAATGCGGCGTTTCCCTTTGTCACCTCCGTTCCGTTGCTGATCGTTCTTTGGGCGATCAACGGCTTCGCGCAAGCCTTATTCTGGCCCCCCATCGTCAAGCTGATGACCATTTATCTAAAGGGGGAGCGCTACACCAAAGCGGTCATGTCGGTGTCCATGGCGGCGCAGATCGCATTGTTGGCAGTCTACGCCTCGGCGGCACTATTTGTTTCTTTGGCGGCATGGAAGGGTATGTTTGCCCTGTCCTGCGTTCTGGCCGTGATCACGGGCATCGGTCTTGTCTTGGGCTTTCGCACGCTGGAGCGCCGCCATCCAAACGCGGTACGCGATGCACTCGCAGGCAAGGCAATCGAGCCAAGCGACCCCTCAGAGGAGCAAGCATCGCCCGCGCCAAAAAAAGAAAGCCTTTGGCGCATCATTCTTGCCTCGGGACTTTTGTTCGTCTTTGTCATGACCGCCACGGTCGGTTTTTTACGCGATGGCATTGAGGAGTGGATGTCGACCTATCTTTACACCACCTTCTCGCTCAAAGCCGATCTTTCCACGCTGATGAATTTGTTTATGCCCATCTTTGGGTTGCTTTGCGTGCGCTTTGCGGCCATGCTTCATTTGCGCATCCTCAAGGATGAGATGCGCGAGGTGACGGTGCTGATGTCGATTTGCGCCGCGGCAACACTGGCTTTGGGGCTGTTCCATACGTTGCATCCAATCTTTTCCATTGTGATGATCATGCTGTCGGTCGGCTGTATCCACGCCGCCAACACCTCCTTGACCTGCTATTTGCCCGCTCGGTTTGTCAAGTCGGGAAGGGTCTCTACCGTCTCGGGGCTGGTCAATGCATTTACTTACGTTGGAAGCACGATCGCGACCTCGGCGGTGCCGTGGATGGTACAAGAAACTTCCTGGCAGGCAACGATTCTGTCGTGGTGTGCAGTCGGGTTGGTATGTCTGGCGGCATGCGTTTTAATCGCAAGAACGTGGAAGAAATTTTTGAAGCAAAATAAAGATTGATGATCAATGATACAAGGCAGAGAATCTTCCGATTCTCTGCCTTTTGCTATTGGAAATAACTTTGCCATTTTTGCGCCTTCTTCTACGGACGCTAACGCGGGTTCGTAATTCAGCGCTTGCAGGGATGTTCAGTTACCCGCTTATAAAGAATTTTGTACGCAAAATTCTTCCCATAGATAATTAATTTTTGTTCTAGGCCTAATACCCTTAAGAAACCCGCAAGCCTTTTCGCTTTTCATATCTGCCGCGCGTGGTGGCAAATCTTGCGGCACAGCATAAAAGACTTCTATGTGGTCTCTCTTGATATGCCATGTAGCGCGGCACGGAAAGGGGGATCCAAGGTGGAAAGCCTTGGTTCCCTTTCTTTCGCCATTTCTTTGTGGAACGACAAAGAAATGGCATCCTGCCGCACAGCGCGCGCGCAACGCTGTGTGCGCGTCAAGAGGAGAAGTTGCTAAAAATCCAGCGGATCTTTTTTCCTCACCTCACGTCAATAGGCTGGGTGTCCGTCATGGGGATCCAACCGTAGTCGGTTCTTCCCCAGTTACCGATGCACTCATAAATATGCATCAGGTCGCCGCGATGCAGCGTAAAGGTCACACGGCCGCCGTTCGGCTTACTTCTCACGGGCAGCTCAGCCGCCGCGATGATGTAATTGCCCTCGGTATACTCGTCAAGCAGATAATCGATCGCCGTATCGGGGTTCTCCGTGTAGTCGGGCGAGGCAAAGCCGATGACGTACGGGTCACTTAGATCGTACGCCGCCAGACGCACCTCGTTGCCGCAGTTGCCCTCGATGGTGTAGACCACGCCGTTGCAGGTGTAGCGAACGATGCCAACGTGCGTAGACAGCTTGGACGAGCCTGCATCACGGAAAAAGATCAAATCGCCTTGGATCGGCTCATACCCCGATTGCCGCGTATAATATTCACCCTCGCACACAAAGTGATTGACCCAACGGGCGCAATTGAGCGAGGTACACAGCGTGCCGCATGAAATACCCGCCAGCCGCGCGCAGTAGGAAACAAAGGATGCGCACCAAGGGTAGCCGTACGTTTGCACGCCGTTGCCCAGCTGATCCACGCTACCGTGATAGTAGTTGTACTCGACGTAGTTGCCCGAGCCACAGGTCTCACCGTGACAATGCTCGGGGCCGTTGCCCTCGTGATAGCCAAGCTGGCTCATGGCGACCATAACGATATCCGTTCGCTCGTCACCCGTCAATGTCAGTGCCTTGAGATTGAGATAATAGCGGCTACCTCGAAAAGCAGGTGTCATATTACTGTATGTAGGCGTAATAGCGGACGCGTTCAGCGCAAACAGACACACAAGAGCGAGCAGCATGCATACAATGGCATATCGGCGACGCCGCCCTCGCTTGATATGGTCGGGGCGGTGTTTTTGTTTGTGGATGTGCATATAGATCTCCTTTCTTTTTCTACCCGCCGCACGGACACACACGCTTCCCCGCGCGGCAAGTGTACCAAGTATAGCATCCCTTGCTCAAATTGTAAATAGCTTACAGAAAAGTGATAAAATGTAAATGCTGGCAAGAGAGGAAGCATTCGGATGCATTGGTATAACTTGTAAAGAAAAGGATAAAAATCAAGGAAAAAGAGTAAGAATTTGGCACGCCGCCCTTTACAAAGCGATAGTTTTTTGGTATAATAACATATTAAGAGAATACCATCCGAAAGGAGATAAAAATATGCTTCTTTATAACTCACTGACAAGATCCAGAGATGAGTTTGTTCCCAATGATCCGGGCAAGGTCAAAATGTACACCTGCGGTCCGACGGTCTATCACTTTGCCCACATCGGCAACCTGCGCACCTACATCATGGAGGACACGTTGGAGAAATACCTGCGCTATTTGGGCTATGACGTTACCCGCGTCATGAACATTACCGACGTCGGTCACCTGACGGACGATGCGGACGATGGCGAGGACAAGATGCTCAAGGGCGCGCGCCGCGAGCACAAGTCGGTCATGGAGATCGCGCAGTATTACACCGACGCCTTCTTTGCCGATTGCAAAAAATTGAACATCAAAACGCCCGATGTCGTCGAGCCTGCCACGGGCTGCATCGACGATTTCATCAAGGTCATCG
>JAFVZV010000049.1 GCA_017507985.1 Clostridia bacterium | reverse complement strand
TCGTTTTCGTCAAAAGATCCCCAAGACCTTCCCGTTTATTATCAAGTCTACAGCGCAAACATAGAAGTCAACGGCAATAACCTTGCAGATTTGTCTTATACTGCAACGGGTGTTATTGGCTCAGTAGTTGTCGAAAATGGAGCGCCTGTTTTTAAGACGATGGGCGATTAAGTGCGGTTGCACCCCCTTGACCTAAAAATGCACCCCCTAAAATGACTTTGCACCCCCTTACCTCAAAAGGGGGTGCGCTTGTATTAAAATTAGGGTTAATCTTCATCCAAGTCCACAACAGCAATGTTGTGGACTTGTTCTTTTTTGAAAGTACCGCCGGCTTTCTCGAGACAAATCACATTTTCAAAAATACTAAAACAGGCTTGTTCCTCCCTGCTTCAAAGTTGAACAAGCCTGTTTTTTCTTCCATATCAATAAAAAATGAGCACTGCTCTTCCATCGTATACCGTTATCCCTTAAAATACCTACTTGGTGGGACGCCGGTGTGGCGGCGAAAGAAGTCCGTCAGATAGTTTTGTGAAGAAAAATTCATGCCAATAGCAATATCCCCCAGCGTCTCGTCCTCACTCATGCGCTCGATGATGCGGCGCAAGCGCAGGTGATTGTAATATTGCATGACACCGCATCCTGCGTAATGTTGAAACAGCTCTTTAAGCGTTGTTCGTCCGATTCCGCGGGCAGTACAGATGCTTTCGACCGACAGGGCGTCGTCAACGTGAGTCTGCATAAAGCCAACAACCTCCGCAAACAGCGCTGCGCGTTCTGCTTTTTCGGGGCTTGCCGTCTCGGCACGCCGCAGGTGCAGGGATAAGCACAGAAGCTCCAGGTAGTTTTTCAGCATTTGCTCTTGTGAGGCATTCAACTGCATGTTAACAGAAGACTGATCGCTGACCTGAGCAGAAATAAACTCACCAAGCAGGCAAGCCAACGACATCTCATGGGGAGTTAGGACAAATTTTCCCGAAGGAATGTAGCGTGCCCCGCCGCGCACCATGAAGGTAACCGTTAGAATATCTACGTTTTGCGCGTCCTTGGCCCAAGCCGTGTGGAAAACTCGCGGCGGATGTACAACCATCTCGCCCGTCTGACATTCATATACCTCCGCGCCTGATGTAATTCCCACACATCCCGATAAGACTACATCAATCTCCCAGACCTCGTGGCTTTCCCCAAGAAAGTTGAATGAGCCATCATAGTGTCCTACAAACGCCGTGTAAAGACTCTCTATGTCCAAAACCGAGCGCAAATGTCTCAATTTCCGTTCCATTTCTTCGCCTCCTCGCAATAGCGACCAAAATCATAAATTTAACGCTGAAATGCCTATTGATTTTTAGACGTTTATGATTTATTATTATATCATAACCTTTTCGAAAAAGCAATCAATGGAGGTAACATCGATGGAAAATAAAAAAATTCGCTTAGCAGTTTTGGGAAATGGTCCTCGAGGCATGGGACTTGCCGGCGTGTACGCAACGCATCCGAGCGTCGAGGTGGTTGCCGTTTGTGACATTGCCGATGATTACGCCAATAACACCGCTAACCACATTCAAAATATGGTCGGTTATACTCCCAAGGCTTTCAAGCGCTATGAGGACTTGGCAAAGGGCTCGTGCTATGATGCCATTATGATCGCAGTCGACCCAGATATCCAAGTAGACTACGCTGTACGAGAGATGGAACGCGGCATTCACGTTATGACCGAGGTCCCTGCCGCGTACACGATCGATCAATGCTACGCGCTGGTCAACGCCGTACGCAAGACCGGCTGTAAATATAATCTTGCCGAGCAAACACGCTACTGGTCATTTATTGCCAAATGGCGAGCTATGGCAGAGAGAGGCGAATTTGGAAAGATCTACTATGCGGAAGGTGAATATCTGCACTACGAACCCCAATGGGATTATTTCCGCAACAAGAAGACCGGCCACCACGTCTGGACTTGTGATCCCGTTTACGAACAAAACCCCGATTACGAGCGCACGTGGCGCTATTATACCTTTGGAAATCCTATCTTCTATTTGCCGCACGAGCTGTCACCGCTCTTGTCTATTACGGGCGGTCGTATCGAGTCAGTCAGTTGTCTTGGAACCGAAAAAGGCGGCTCGCACACCAAGGGCTTTGACGTTCGCGACCTTGAATGCGCGCTGATGCAAAACTCCAACGGTTCCATTTTCAGCCTGCGTGCCGGCTTCAACGCTCCCTACGGTCATAAGAGAGAGACGGGAGCGCACTGGTATCAGATCAAGGGCACCGAAAAGACGGTGGAATGGGCTCGCTCCGAGTTGGATATGCCCAAGGAATTTATCCCCGGACAGGGATGGATCAATCACGAGGATTGGGGCTGTGCCGATCCTGATGCAGAGGAAATGTTCCGCAATGCTGCGCACGGCGGTGCGGACATGTATCCAATCCACTATTTCGTTGACGCCATTCTGAATGACAAAACACCGCCTATGGACGTTTATCGCGCCGTCGAAACGGCCGCTCCCGCTATTCTGGCAGCTAAATCTGCCGAAATGGGTGGCATCAAGCTGGACGTTCCCGACTTCCGCGCGTGATTTGAGGAAACAATATGCCCCTTACCATACTTATTCTGTCCCTCTGCATTCTTTCCTCCGGATTTGCGGGGAATATTTACAAAAAGCTATCCGTGAACAGTGACAGCCTTGCCGCGTCCCTGACCATGCCGTCGCTTTGGTTTGTCATGCTAGCTGTCTTTTTCGGCATCCTATCGGCATTGACCGGTGAGATACCCGACATCACCGCCGTTCCGATCAGCGTTTTGGGTGGTGCCGGCATTGCTGCGGCTTCATTCATTCTGATCGAATCAATGAAGAAGGTGTCGCTCTCTATCTCGCTGATCATCATGAATTTGAACTTCATCATTCCTGTCATTCTTTCCGCGATCTTTTTGAAGGTCCCTGCAGCGCCTCTGCAGCTGGCGGGTATGCTGCTGTCCATTACGGTCATCGTGTTGCTGAACGTCACGCCGTCGGCCGTGGCTATCGGTGAAAAGCCCAAGAAAACGGCGATTCTTTTGCCGCTTGTGGCCTGCATTGCCAACGGTATGGTCAACTTCTGCATCACCGTCAACGGAAATCACGGCTCTCCCCCCATGTTTTTCTTTGCCGTCATGTATGGCAGCGGTGCATTGGGCTGTCTTGCGGCGGGCTTTGCCGTTCATCGTGTGCGCGGTGGCAAAGGCTTCCCGATCGCCAAGCCTGCCTTCAAAGCCGCCCTTCCCTCCATCGCCCTGCTCGGTCTTTGCAACGGCGTTTGCTTTTACACCGAGCGCCTTTTGGCACAGGGGCGCATGAACCCCGCCGCGCTGTTTACCACCGTGACCTGCGCCTCCATCGCCCTCTCGCTCGTGATCGGATTTTTATTCCAAGGAGATAAGCTAACCAAGAAAAGCATGATCTCCATGGTCTTTTGCGTGATCGCCATTCTGTGCCAGCACAGCGGAATCGCCTAAAGAGTGCCTTAGTATTGCCCCTCAAAACATGAAATAGGAGACACCACATGTTATACTACGTCAATGATCCCTTCCTTCGCGCCGCGCGCAATGCAAGAAACGAGGATTATACCCCCGCATACATTCCTGCCATGCTGGCATTTATGGGCATAACGGCCAAGGCAATCGCGCCTGACGCGCTTTCTTCGCTGACGGCAAGCGACATCGTTCTGATTGGCGCGCCAGACCTTCCCGAAACCGATGCAACCGTTATTTTTCTCGGCACACAGCAAACTGTTCCTTTACGTCTGCGCCATATCTACGGCTATTATATAGCACAAAACGGCTACGCCGTGCCACTGTTTGTTCCCATTTGCCCAGCAGACATCTCCCACGACAAGGTGCTCGCTTATGCCGAGGTTGAAGGCGTGCTCGTCCCTGCACTGGTTCGCTGCGGCAAGGATTATCTCTTCTTGTTTGACTTGCCTGCCACGCTTTGGTTCAGCGGTGACGGCTTTATGGAAATGCAGAATGATCCGTATTTCCCCATCGGCCGCACACCCGACTGGCGCCCGTTGCCGAACGGTCAGCACGGCACACAGCCGTACAATGACCTGCTTCTTTTGGAGCTGGAGAGCATTCTGCGCTCGCTCGGGATCGCGTCGCTGTACCGTCTGCCTCCTATGGAGGACGGCACGGCACCCGATATTGTGCTTCATTTTTCGGGTGACGACGACTGTTGCAGTGCCACCATCAACGCCAACGCGGCCGCGCGCATGAAAGGGATCGGTCTTCCCTACCATATCAACGCCATGCCCGACGGCAACGGTCAATTCTGCTTTGATCTTGACGTCCTGCGTACCTTGCAGAATGACGGCTGCGAGTTGGGCTTGCATTTGGAATTGACCTGCCAGCCGTATACGGAAGAAACGGTCAAAAAACAGTTTAACGAGTTTTTCCGCGCGTTTGGAATACGTCCTATCACCAACGTCAATCACTGCTTGGTACAGAACGGCCCGCACGCCGAATTTCTGCGCTGGCTGCAGGGTTGTGGCATCATTGCGGACAACGGCTATCTCGGCACGTTTAACCCCAATGACATCAACGCCTTTGATCTGCAGGAGTTTGGCTACGGAACCTCCTTCCCTCGCTATACCTGTGATGACGCCGCGCACGATAACGCCCTTCTGACCACCATGGCGATTCCCGTGACCTATTACGAGGCAAGATTACCACGCGAGGACAGCGACACAGCCAAAATTAAGAATTATCTGGACGATGCCGCCGCCAACGCGCGCATCACACAGTTCTTCTTCCATCCACACTATCTCAACGAAGACAATGAACACTGTGCGGCGGCGTTGCGTGCGCTAGACGTTATGGAACGCCATGTGACCGAACGCGGATACGTGGTGTTGCCCATGACCACAAACACCATCGCACAATTTTGGCGGGCCCGAAGCCAAGCGACGATTGCGCAGAGTGGCTCGGCTCTAATTATTAAGACCTCCGCCCCCATGCTCGTTCGTCTGCCGGCACCGGCCGAACAGGTGACGTTGGACGGACACCCCGTCTCCGTCATCTGCAAGAGTGTCGAAGGAGGCGTAGCTTATCTCGTAGCCGTCGTTGCCGGAGAGCATGTAATTGAATTGAAAAACATTTGATGTAAACAAATTTGAACGTGAATGTCAAGACAAGGAGTATTGCGACAAGAAGAACAAGAGGACTATGTTTTGGAAGTGTAAAGCCATGCAAAACGTGGCGAGATAATCTCTCCATCTCCGCCAAAAAATAGGACTACCCACTCGGGTGGTCCTGTTTTTTTGCATAGAGGAGATTTGAACACGAGCGCCCGCGAGAGGGAGCGTTGCGAGCGCCGCCGGTGGGCAATAAATCGAGCAAAAACGGCAAACAGCTGTGGATAAATGCACACAAATGGTGTCAAAAGAGTGTCATTCACTTTTCTTGGTCTATCACGTAGCCATTGCAAAATATTATCGATATTCTTGACACAGCATAGCGGATACTGTATAATACAGGCAGTAAAACACAAAGAGGAGGCCGAAGGAATTATGGCAACGATCTTCAATATCCAACGCTTTTCCATTCATGACGGCCCCGGTATCCGAACCACGGTATTTTTCTCCGGCTGTCCTTTGCGGTGTTTGTGGTGTCACAACCCTGAATCCCATGAGCTAAAGCCGCAAATGGCCCACTTCGCCAACCGTTGTATACGCTGCGGTGCGTGTATCACAGCTTGCCCGCAGGGAGCAATTTCGTTGGATAACAGGCGCGTGATAACAGACGTTGAGAGCTGTATTGTCTGCGGCAAGTGTTTGTCCATCTGCCCCACCCAAGCCAGAAAGCGTTATGGGGAGGGCTATTCCGTGGAACAACTGCTGGACATCCTTTTGCGTGATCTTACTTATTATCAAAAAAGTGGCGGTGGCGTAACGCTTTCGGGCGGTGAGCCGCTATTACACGCAGCGTTCGTAGCACGCTTGGCAGGCAGTCTGCAAGCGCGTGGCGTTCACGTAGCAATCGAGAGCTGTGCCTACGCAGACTACGCGCGTCAGATCAAGCCGCTCGTTCCTTTGGTCGATTTGTGGATGATCGATATCAAAGCGATGGATGACAAGCGCCATCGCGCAGCGACGGGCCGATCGGTCAGCCCTATTTTAGATAATATTCGCCGACTGAGCCGTGAAGGTGCCAAGATTATCGTTCGGGTTCCCGTGGTGCCGCAATTGAACGACAACGAACAAAACATGCGTACCCTGGCCGAATTTTTGATAACACAAACACATGTCCGTGACGTGGAATTGCTCCCCATGCACAAATTGGCGAAACACAAATACGACGCTCTCGGCCGTCCGTATCCTGCGGCACATATTCCTGCTCCTGACGCATCGAGCCTCCCTGCCCTTGCCCACGTTCTTGCCTCGTATGGTCTTAACGTTACGATCGGCGGGAGTGTTCTCTCCACGTAATTTGCCAAAAAGGAGACAAAGCCATGCTGACAAACCAACAAAAAGCCACGCTATCTTTAAAAGAGGCCGCTCGCCTCCTTCGTGAAAAGCCCCAGGAAAGCACCCTGGTCGAGCGTTATTTCTTGCTTGACGATGCTTGGGAACAGGTACGCGACTTACCGCAACCACTACAACAGGGCGAAGGCTTGGCTTACGTTCTGGCCCGCGCCTCTCTTCCCATTGAGCCGCATGATCTTCTGTTGGGGCGTTTTGAGGAGCATATACCCACGCAAGAGGAAGAAGAACGCCTTGCCAAAATTTGGCCAGAGCGAACGAAAAATCCCATTACTCGTCTTAACTTTGGCCATACGACGCTGGACTTTGCCCACCTGACACAAGTCGGCATCGTTGGGTATATCGAGGAGGCAACCGAGCGCTTGGAGCGCGCTATATCGAATGGTGAAGACGAGGCAACCGTTACCCTGTTGCGCGGGATGTTGGCCGTGTACGTCGCCATTCGTGACTATATTGCCAGATACGGCCAAGCCGCTGACGAAGCCGGACTCCAAGATTGTGCCAACGTCTGCCGCGCGTTAACCGATCATGCGCCTTCAACCTTCCGCGAGGCTCTTCAGCTTTGCCTATTCATCTATATCGTTTATCTGATCTACGCAGGTGATTACGTTGCCTGCCTGACGTTTGGACGCATGGATGATTTCTTGCTTCCTTTGTATGAAAAAGAAATTTCTGCCGGTACAATGACACGTGAGGACGCCGGGGCGTATATCGATGATTTTTCTTGCAAAACGAGCCTTCATATTGGACGGGGCGAGCATCAAATGGCCAATCCTGCCGCCGGCGGCGCACACACCGGCTGGGATCGCAATCCCGTTTATGACTCACCCGGTTATATCGTGCTGGGCGGGCACAGCAATCACGGCGATCACAGACATAATCCCTTGACTCTTCTGTTTGCCGAGCATATCCATCCTTTGTTGAAAAATCCCATCTACATCTGCCGTCACGCTGCCGACAGTAATGATGCTTTGTGGAACGTTCTTTGTCAGAAGGCGCGTGATAACGCTTCCCTGCTTTTGTATAACGACGAAACCGTCATTCCCGCCTACCGCCATATCGGCGTCGAGGAGTGTGACGCGGTCGATTACAGTGTTCATCCTTGCAATTGGGCCGATATAGGAGGCGGAAACGCTATTGTCGGCAATGCAGGCGGACAGCTTCCCCGTCTGCTCAACGAAGTTTTGGGCGATGGAACCGACTTCACCTGCATGGACGACATTTATCGCGCCGCAAGTGAGCGATACGCCGCCTGGCTACGATCGACGTTTGAAGATTACCGCGCGCGCTTTTGCCGCGGTGCTTACCTGCCCGTAGGAGAGCTCGGCCTGACGGATTGCTTTATGCAGGGCGTGATTGAACGCGCTCGCAGCAGCACCTGCGGCGGTGTTAAGTATCCTGCACTGTATATCTCGCTTTGCAATATCGGCACCGCGGCTGACATGCTATCCGCTATTGAAACACTGGTTTGGAGGGATGGCGTCTGTACACTTCCCGAGCTGGTGGCAGCGGCTGCTGATAATTTTGCCCACCGCCCCGATCTTTTGGCTCGTTGCCGCCGCGCTCCTAAATACGGAACGGACAGCGAGGCGGCTGATGCTCACGCCGTTCGTCTGATGCGTGATCTTTTGGATGTCATTGACCG
>JAFVZV010000008.1 GCA_017507985.1 Clostridia bacterium | reverse complement strand
GCTCAAGGACGTTTCTTTGCGCGTAAGTGATGGTGACTCGACAGACGAGTTCCGTGTGGCAGGACGCGGTGAGATGCACCTGTCCATTTTGATTGAAAATATGCGCCGCGAGGGCTTTGAGTTGACCTGCTCCAACCCCCGTGTACTCATCCGTGAGATCGATGGTGTTAAGTGTGAGCCCATGGAGAGAGTGACCATCGACGTTCCCATGGAATACGTTGGCGCAGTCGTTGAAAAGCTGAGCCAACGCAAGGGAGATCTGATCGAAATGACGCCTGTGGGCAGCCGCACCCGTGTAGAGTACATCATTCCGTCGCGTTGCTTGTTCGGTTATCGCTCCGAATTTTTGACTGTCACTCACGGTGAGGGTGTTATGAACTCCATCTTCGACAGCTACCAGCCCTGGCGCGGTGAGGTTTCGATGCGTTTGACGGGCTGCCTTGTGGCAAGTGAAGCAGGTGAGACGACGCGCTACGGTTTGTTCAATACGCAGGATCGCGGCAGAATGTTTATCGGTCCCCAGACGCAGGTTTACGAGGGCATGATCGTGGGTGAAAACCCCAAGAATGACGATATCGCCGTCAACCCCTGCAAGACCAAGCAGTTGACCGCTATTCGTTCGGCAGGCGCTGATGAAAAGCTACTGCTGACGCCGCCCGTGATCTTCTCGCTGGAGGAGGCCATCGAATTTATCAAGGATGATGAGCTGATCGAGGTCACGCCCAAGAATATTCGTTTGCGCAAGAAGATCCTCAACACCGAATTGCGTATGAAGGAAATGATGCGTATTCGTCGCGCGTTACAGGCGAATAAGTAAGGGACTAGTTGCGAGGGAAGCTTCAAGGGAAGTTTCCCTCGTTTTTTTAGGGTTTGGCTTTTGTTTTGACACCTTCTCCCACGGACGCGCGTACAGCTTCGCGCCGCGCTGTGCCAGCTTTTGATGTTACTTCTTGTCTCGTGACAAGAAGTAACCAAGAAACACGCCAAGACGTTCCCTCTTGGATCTCCCTTTTCGTGCCGCTCTGCAAAACCAACAGAGGAGAAAGACATATGTTATGTTTGTGCATCGCTCGCCACATGGCCACCACGAGCGGCAGGCGAAGAAACAAGGTCGTTTTTGCTGAAAATTCAGTTGAACTGGGGTGCGGTGAAAAGCGGCAAAACTTTTGTGATTGTGCTTGCGTGCTACTTCCGTGAGCGCGGCTTTGTTTAAGGCGCGCTCGCAAACGCTGAAGATGCTTGCTTTTGCGTCGTGCTGCGCGCTTGCGCGCCTGCAAAGACGCACTGCGGGAATCCAAAGGGCATTAGGCCCTTTGGCGCGTTTTCTTGGTTCGTTCTTTGCCGCGCGGCAAAGAATGAACATCAAAAGGCTGTACAGATCAGCGCGCGACGGAGTCGCGCAGTATGATCGCCAAAAGGAGAAGTTGCTTGAAAATTCAGCTTTCCATCCTTGACATTTCTCCCACCGCGTGCTATAATCAAACTGTATATTTATGCTCGTATTTTACCTTGAAAGGAAAACATAAAATGAAAGTAGGCTTTGTATCCCTCGGTTGTCCCAAGAATCAGCTCGATACTGAGGTCATGCTCCACGAGGTCATCGCCGCAGGCTATGAAATCACCCCCGACGAAACCGAAGCGGATGCCGTCATCATCAACACCTGTGCCTTCATCGAAAGCGCTAAAAAAGAAGCGATAGAGAATATCCTGGATATTGCCTGGCTCAAGGAAAATCGCTCGCTCAAGGCCATTATTGTTACAGGCTGTCTGATCGAACGCTACCGCGAGCAGGTCATCGAAGAGCTGCCCGAGGTCGATGCTATTCTGGGTGTCGGCTCCATCCACCATATCGTCGACGCGCTGAATGCCGTGTTTGATCAGACCCGTACCGAAAAGTACGTCTCCATTGAGGATCACAACTGCGTGCGCTTGGGCGGCGACAGAGTTTTGACCACGCCCGAATATATGGCCTACCTCAAGATCGCCGAGGGCTGTGACAACCGTTGTGCTTATTGTGCCATTCCTTCTATCCGCGGCCGTTTCCGCTCCCGTCCTATGGAGGATATCGTAGCCGAGGCCAAAAACCTCGAGGCGTTGGGCGTCAAGGAATTGACCATCGTTGCTCAGGATATTACTCGCTACGGCTTGGATCTGTACGGCGAATATTCGCTGGCCAAGCTGCTCCGCGCGATTACGGACGCAACGAGCATTCCATGGATCCGCTTGCTTTATTGCTATCCCGACAAAATGACGGACGAGCTGATCGCCGAGATTCGCGATAACGACCGCATTTTGAAGTACGTCGATATGCCGCTTCAGCACGTGTCCGGTCATATGCTCAAAGCGATGAACCGTCACGGTGACGGCAAGACGGTGCGCGAGGTCGTTGCCAAGCTGCGCCGAGAGATCCCAGACCTGACGCTCCGCACCACCTTTATCGTCGGCTTCCCCGGCGAAACACAGGAGGATTTTGACGAGCTGTGCGAGTTTGTCAAGGAGGCAGAGTTCGAGCACGCGGGCGTGTTCACTTACTCACGCGAGGAGGGAACGGTTGCGTACGATCTGCCCGATCAGATCGACGAGCAGATCAAGCAGGACCGCATGGATATTCTCATGCGTATGCAGATGCACATCAACGAGGCGCAGAATGAAAAGAAGATCGGCAAGACCATCCGCGTGTTGTGTGAGGACTTTGATGCCGTAAGTGAGGTGCATTATGGCCGAAGCGCGGCCGATGCCCCCGACATTGATGGCAAGGTGTATTTCAAGAGCCGCCGCCGCGTTGCCCCCGGCTCGTTCGTCAACGTTAAGATTGACGAGGTTGTGGACTACGACGTGTACGGCACGGCTATTCTGAGTAAGTAAAGGAGAAAACATGATGAATCTTCCCAATAAATTGACCGTTCTGCGCCTTATTCTGGTGCCATTCATTCTGGTTGTCATGCTGTTGCCTTATACATGGTATAACAACCTGATTGCCGCTCTGATTTTCGGCGCGGCATCCTTTACCGACATGCTCGACGGCAAAATCGCCAGAGCGCGTGGCCTTGTGACCGATTTCGGTAAGTTTCTTGATCCTCTGGCTGATAAATTCATGGTCATCGCGGCCATTTTCGGCATCGTTTGCCGCTATCGTGTTGACAATGATATCATGTTCTGGACCTTTATGGCTATGCTTATGATTACCGTGTTCCGCGAGCTGGCCGTTGCGTCTATCCGTCTGATTACGGCCAAGAAATCGGGCGTTGTCGTCGCGGCCGACAAGCTGGGTAAGATCAAAACGGTCGTGCAGATCGCTTGCATTGAGCTGGCACTGCTGGAGCCGCTGCTTTACGATTACGTGCTTGCCAAGATCGATCCGACTTACGGACTCGGTGGCTTCTACGTTCTGACCTTGCTGACTGCGCTGTTGGCGATTGTATTTACCGTTTGGTCGGGGCTCAATTATATTCTCTCTTACTGGAAGTATATGGATCCCGAAAAATGAGATATCGCACCATTGTATAAAGACAGTGGATGCTCTCCAAAATATCATAAAATGAAAGGAAATTGAATTATGGCTATCATTCATGTTACCGCAACCAATTTCGCCGAAATCAAGGCAAGTGAAAAAACTGTTCTGCTCGATTTTTATGCCGACTGGTGCGGCCCTTGCCGCATGGTCGCTCCCATTCTTGAGGATATTGCATCCGAAAGAGAGGATATTATCATCGGCAAGATCAACGTCGACGACGAGGGCTCGCTTGCGCATCAGTTTGGCGTAGTCAGCATTCCTACGCTGGTTGTTATGAAGAACGGCGAGATCGTTCATCAGTCGGCAGGTGCCCGTCCCAAGGCACAGATCTTAAAGCTGCTTGAAAGCTGATAGAAGCGGGGATATTATGGCACATATTTACGATATGATCATTCTTGGCGGCGGCCCTGCAGGGTATTCGGCGGCGCTTTACGCTGCCCGTGCCGGGTTTGACACGCTGGTGATCGAAAAAATGTCGGCGGGCGGTCAGATGGCCCTAACCGATATCATCGATAACTACCCCGGATTTGATGAAGGCGTGGACGGCTTCACGTTGGGCATGAAAATGCAGGCAGGCGCCGAACGCTTTGGAGCCAAGAGTGAATACGGCGAGGTCTTGTCTGTCGATCTGGCGGGTGAGGTTAAGACGGTCAAGACCGACAGCGGCGACTATCAGACGCGCACGGTTGTGATCGCTACGGGCGCTAATCCCCGTCCGCTCGGTTTGCCCGATGAAGCAACGCTTATTGGGCGTGGATTACACTACTGCGCCCATTGTGACGGTCGCTTTTATAAAGACAAAACGGTCATGGTCGTCGGCGGCGGCAACAGCGCCGTGTCTGATGCGCTGTATTTGTCCCGTATTGCCAAAAAGGTGTTGCTTGTTCATCGCCGTGACACCCTTCGTGCAACACGCGTGTATCACGAGCCGCTGATGAAGGCAAGCAATGTGGAATTTCTTTGGAATAAAACCGTTTCGGATGTCGTTATGGGCGATCGCATCATCGGCGCAACGCTGCAGGACGTCAAAACGGGAACGTCCGAGCAGGTGCTGTGTGACGGCATTTTCGTCAGCATCGGTCGAGTGCCGGCCACCGAATGTTTGAATGGTCAGTTGCCGCTGGATGACTACGGCTACATCATCGCGGATGAAACGACACGTACCGCCATTCCCGGTGTATATGCGGTGGGCGATGTACGCACCAAGGCTCTGCGCCAGGTGGTGACCGCCGCCGCGGACGGTGCGGTTGCCGTGCATTTTGCCGAAGAATATTTATGATCGAAAATCCGCAGGGAGGACTTGTATCCCTGCGGATTTTGTGATATAATTGTAACAAGATTTTTTCGGAGGTTTGGTATGCAACCTGTCATTCTCACAGCACTTGGCGTCGGCGGTGCAACTGTCATCGGCGCGCTGTTGGGCTTTTTGTTTAAAAAGCCGTCTCACAAATTCAATGATATCGTACTGTCCTTTGCGGCGGGCGTGATGCTTGCGGCGGCAGTGATCGGACTCGTTTTACCCTCGCTTGAATACGGAGGTAAATTTTCCATTCTCGTTACGGTGGCGGGCTTGTTTTGTGGTGCGCTGTGCCTGAACTTGATCGATAAGCTGGTGCCTCACCTGCATAAAATGACCGGTCTTGACCAGGAGATGCATCCCGATCAGACGGCACAGCTCAACAAGGTTCTTCTGTTTGTTATTGCCATTGCCATTCACAATCTGCCCGAGGGCATCGCGGCGGGCGTCAGCTTTGGCACGGGCGACGCGCTGCAGGCGTTTACCGTCGCGGGTGGCATCGCACTTCAGAATATCCCCGAAGGTATGGTCATCATTGCCCCCATGATCGCGGCGGGTATGAGCCATAAACGAACCTTCGTCATCGCGCTGGCAACGGGCATCGTTGAGGTCATCGGCACCTTCATCGGCTATTTTGCCGTCAGTATTTCGACCGTGATTCTGCCCTTTGCGCTAGCTTTTGCGGGTGGCACGATGCTGTACGTCATCAGCGACGAGATGATCCCCGAAACGCACGCTCACGGCAATGAGCGCGGCGCGACCTACGCGCTGTTGGCCGGCTTTTCGCTGATGCTTGCTTTTGATTTTCTGCTTGGCTGAGTTCAAATCAATCTTAATCTCCGTTTCTCGCTATTTCGACGGGAACGGAGATTTTTTTGTTTGTAATATTATGCAATTACAGGCGTGATATTGACTTGTTTTCATCTTTGTGGTATAATTATGTTGAATTTTTGTACCATCATGACGCGCATATGCATGTTGTGTGATCCATAAACTTCTCATAGGACGCTTTCGTGAAAAAACGCCCCATAATCGACCATGCGGGGCAGATGTGAGGGAATGCTGTGAAATTGACCAATATTGGCGGCTTCGATACGATCGACCGCTTTGTCGCATATAAAATTGACGAGTACCGCAAACGGGAAAAAACACTTCAAACGCTGTTTGAGTTCATGTTTTCCGAGCAAGACAACGTCATGGCCGAGATCACCGACGGCTATCGTATCAAAAAGGTGACCTACGGACAGTTCAAGGCGGATATCTTGTCGGCTGCGCCCACACTGGCCGCGCTGCTTTCCGATGTACCAAAGGGAAGCATGGTTGGTCTGTACCTATCTAATTCGATGGAATGGATCCGTATTTTTTGGGAGATTCTTGTTTGCGGATATCGCCCGCTTTTGATGAATACCAGCCTGTCTGACGAGATTCTTGAGGGCATTCTTGCCGATCATTCCGTAAAAGCGGTGATATCGGGCGGCAAGCAGTTCTCGGTCAAAACCATCAATGCCGAGGATGCGGTTGTCGCTTCACAGCAGCCTATGCCCGTGTGTCCCTTTGGAGATGAGGTGCTGTTTATGTCCTCGGGCACGACTGGAAATGTCAAGCTGTGTGCCTATACGGGCGAGAACTTCTTTTATCAGATCTGCGACAGTGCCAATATTATCAAGCAATGCCCCCGCATGAAGGAGCATTACAAGGGCGAATTGAAGCAGCTGGTACTGTTGCCCTTTTATCACGTATTCGGCTTTATCGCCGTCTATCTTTGGTTTGCCTTTTTCTCCCGTACGTTCGTCTTTTTGAAGGACCTTAATCCTGTGACCATTCAGAACACGGTCAAAAAGCATGAGGTTACTCATATTTTCGCCGTGCCTATGGTGTGGGATAAGGTATATCGCGCGGCACAAAAGCAGGTGCGTGCCAGAGGCGAGAAAACCTATCGAAAGTTTAGCCGTGCCATCAAGCTGTCCAACAAGCTGGGCACGTTTGGTGAGCCGTTTGCCAAAGCGGCACTCCATGAAGTGCGCGAGAGTTTGTTTGGCGACAGCATTCGATTTTTGATCTCGGGTGGCGGTGCGCTGGATCGTGCTGTGTTTGAATTTTATAACGGCATCGGCTATCATTTGGCCAATGGCTACGGCATGACCGAGATCGGTATTACGTCGGTTGAAAAATCAAATAAACAATCTGTGCTTAATACCGCCTCGGTCGGTGCGCCGTTCGGCTATACCGAATATCGTTGCGACGAGACGGGCGAGCTGCTTGTCAAGGGCAGAACGCGAAGTGCGCGTATTATTGAAGGTACGCAGTCGCGTGAGACTGACTATGACGAGTGGTTCCATACGGGCGATTTGGTCAGCGTGCGCAACGGCCGCTATTATCACGAGGGACGCATGGACGACGTGGTGATCGGTTCCGGCGGTGAAAATCTCAATCCGACCTTGTTGGAGCCCTTGTTGACGGTACCCGGATGTGATGCCGTTTGCCTCATTTCGGGAGCGGATCGCGAGCCGGTCTTGCTTGCATCGGTGCAAGGGTGCTTTTCGCAGAGCCGCATCCATAAGGTGTTTGACACGCTGGCACAAGCCTTGGCAGACGCCAAGCTGGATCGCACGATCACGACCGTATGCGTGACATCAGACGCGCTGATGGAGGTAACCGATATTAAGATCAGCCGTCACAAGGTGAGAGAAAAGTATCTCGTCGGGCAGTTTTGCATGATCGATCGTGCCCGCATATCCGAGCATATCGATGCTGTGATCTCCGAGCTGGAGGCCGAAGTGATCGCTTGCTTTGCCAAAGCGCTTGAGCGTGAGGGCGAGGGCATTGGTGCGGATGACCACTTTTTCCGCGATTTGGGCGGAACGAGCTTGGACTATTTTGCATTGCTTGAAATATTAAAAAATAAGTATGCCGTTGAGATCACGGAAAGTGCCAAGGAACGACTGTTCACCGTTTGGGACTTCTGCGAATATATCAAAACGGCAAAGTGAGGGATGATATGGTACAGTCTTTGGATAAAAAATGGAAAGAGTTCTTGTTTTCGTTCTCCGGCTTCGGTCCGAACTTTTTGATGGTTCTGATGGGAGCATATTATACGGACGCCTTGAATCCTGTTGCTTTTGAGGGACATTCGACCTATCAGGCCATTGCGAGTGGTGTTTGCTTTATCACGCCTGCGCTGTTCCCAATCCTGTTTGCGCTCGGCAATGTATTTGACGGTATTATCGATATTCCCTTTGCCCACATTACCGATACGCTTTCGACCAAATGGGGCAGACGCCGTCCTGCCATTGCGGTTTGCTTTATCCCTATGGTCATTGGCTTCGTGCTGTCATGGATTCCTATCGGCGGCGCGGACAATCCTCTGCTCAATACCATATGGGTATCTGTCTGGAATCTCGTCTTTTTTGCCGCATATACCATGTGCCTGATCGCCTACTACGGCTCGCTGTCGACCGTTTGCACAAACGAGCCGCAAAGATTGCGCGTTTCGGGCTACAAATCCTTCTTTGACACGATCTCCTACTGCTTGGTCTATGCCCTGGTTCCGCTGCTCTTGGATTCCTTGCAGATTCATGTGGATAAGTTCGTTTTCATTTGCACGCCCTTGATGCTGACTATGATCATTCCGCTGTTTATGATCAAGGAGGGCGAAAAGTACGGCTATCCCGAGGATGCCGGTCTGAAAGCAGAAAAGATATCCATCACCGAGAGCCTGCGCTTGACCTTCCAAAATAAGATATTCCTTAACTGGACGTTTGTCAATTGCTGCACCTTCTTTGGCTTGCAGATGTTTCTGTCGGCCATGAACGGCATGATCATCGGCGGTATGGGCTTCAACGGTGCGGAAATGGCCATCATCAACACCTGCGCCTTTGCGCCTGTTCCTGTGATGCTGTATCTGTTCAATAAGCTCAAGGCTAAGCGCGGCGTTCGCTTTACGTATCAGTCTTGTCTGCTTTTGTTCGCCGTGGCCATTATGTCGTTCTTCTTTGCCTCGACCTTCGTATGCGGTGAGAACAACAAAGCAATTCAATATGTGATCGGGTGTCTTGGCGGCGTTTGCGGAAGTTGGGCCATCGGCGCGTTCTTTATGATGCCCTATCTTGCACCCGCTCAGATCTCCAGCGTTGAGATGCAACTGACGGGTAACAATCATTCGGCGATGTATTTTGCGGCCAATGCCGTTACGACCTCTATCGTCGGCGCGATTTCTGGCTCGTTAGTATACGAGTACATCAAAAATCTTTTTATCTCCAAGGTTGCGCCCGGTGTCATCTGGGCACAAAAGGCGGAGGATGCGTCGCTGGCGTTCGGCCTTGGCGGAGATCTGTCCGAGGTGTATAATTTGGGCAATCTGCTTGTTCCGTTCATTGTTTGCATCACTTGTGTGGCAGGATTTTTCATTGCCTGCAAAATGCCCCGCGATTATACGCCCGCGATTCTGGCAAGAGAGTTTAAAAAGATGGACCCCTCGCTGGATATCTCCGCGATAGAGGAGCAGGACGTGCCCGAGGAAAAGGGCGAGATCATTTTCGTCCAGGTGGGCCTTTCGATTCTTTCGGGCTTTATCTTTGGCTTTGTTTGGCTGGGCTTGCTGCTCAAGTCCAACAAACGCTTGACGGGCAAGGGAAGCGTGGCGGCGCGTTGGCTGCTGGGCAGCTTGGTTCCGTTTGCGGGCATCTTCGTGCTGCTTAAGCTGCGTGGCGATCTGCTCGAAACCGCGAAGAACAAGGGGATCAAGTGCAACATTCCCGCCTGGCTGTTGGTTGCATCGGGGCTTGTGTTGCCGATTTTGCCCGTCAATGTGATCGGGCAGGCTGTGCTCCAGCATTGCGTCAATAAACTTTACGAAATGGAAGGATAACGCGTCGTTATGTTTTTTCTGTTTCATTGGCTGGTCAAGATTACAGGCTGGCTCCCTTATTGCCTGATCCTGCGCCCCAAGATCAGTTATGAAAATAAAGCAATACAATCTCGCCGCATCAAGGGGCGCGCGATTGTTGTGTCCAATCACCGTTCGGTCTGGGACGTTGCCGCGGCGATGTTCACTTTCCCGTCTCGCACGCTTCGTTGCGCTGTGGCGGAATTGATGTATCGCAAGAATATCTTTATGACCGTTTTCCTGCATATGCTGGGAACAGTCAAGGTCGATCGCACCTCGCACGACTTTTCCTTTTTGTCGGATTGCGGCAAGATCTTGGATCATGGCGGTGTGGTCGAGATCTATCCCGAGTCTCGTCTGCCCTTCAAGCATGAAAAAACGCCGCTGGAATTCAAGCCCAGCGCGGTGTACCTTGCTCTTCAGACGGGCGCGCCCATCATACCCATTTGCAACAACGGAAGATATTTTGTAAAGCAGCGCATCAGAGTTCATATTGGCTGTCCCATCGATGCGCGAAAGATGTATCGCGAGGAACTGTCCGAAAAAGAAAACGTGGCCAACATCACGGCCTATGTCAGGGGGAAGATCATTGAGTTCCAAAAACAACTTGAAGAACAAGAAAAAGAAGATAACGGTCGGCGATAATTTTCTGTACGACTTCGTCAAGGTCACAGGCTCCATTCCGACGCTGATATGGATGCGCCCTAAAATTTTGCATTTTGGCAAAAAGCATAAGATCAAGGGCGGCTTTATGGCCTCGGCCAATCATTGCAGTTTTGTTGATCCCATATTGATTCATTGTGTATTCTGGAAACGCAGGATGTACTCGCTGGCAACCAAGGATCTGTACACCACCAAGCTGCGGACCTGGTTTTTCAATCGAATGCATTGTATCCAAGTGGATAAGGAGAATTTCAGCCTCAACTCCTTCCATGAGGTCACGCGGCAGTTGAAACGAGGAAAGATGGTGTCCATTTATCCCGAAGGACAGCTCAACCGAGGGTCGCAAGAGATGCTGGCCTTTAAGTCGGGTGTTATTCTTATGGCGCATAGCGCCCGCGTGCCCATCGTTCCCGTGTATCTTGTGCCGCCCGGACGCTGGTATCAGCGGCGTGCCGCCGTGGTGGGCGAGCCCATCGACGTCCGTGCGCTGTGCGGTGATATGCCGACGGTGGATGATCTCAATCGCGCCGGGGACTACGTACATCAAAAAGAAGAAGAATTAAAAGAATTTTATCAAAAGTTTCATAAGAATCCAAAAATGGCACAGCCCACGGCGGTGAGCAACAAGAGGAGGTCATAAAATGACAAACGCGAGCATATTTGAAACCTATACGGACAAAGAGACATTTGCCAAGATCGTGGACTTTGCCAATATCACCGATATGTGGGAGCATTCGGTCAAGACGTACGGCGAGAAGAGTGCTGTAGTGGATGGCGCGGACTATACCTACAACGCGTTGAATGCTCAAGTCGAGACCTTCCGCACGGTGCTCAAAAACGCAGGGGTCAAGGCGGGAGATGCTGTTGGTATCCTCGCACCTAACTCACTCAGCTTTATCAAAGCCTATCTGGCGATCAATACCTATGGCGCGGCCGCTGTACTGTTGCCGCCTCACTTGGATGCTATGACCGTATTTGGATGCTCCATGAAGTTTGGTCTCAAGGCGATTGTGTATGATGCGTCGCTGGAGGCGAGTGTGGCGTTTGCTCGTGAGAAGAACCCCACGCTGGCATTGATCGATGTGGCAGCGACCGCCGAAGAGGCAACAGCCGCTGTTTCGCCTGACACGAACAGCCTGTCCACCGTCATTTTCACGGGAGGTACCACAGGCAAAAGTAAGGGCGCGAAACTTTCCCATCGAGCCGTCATGTACGGCATCAAGAACGGCTGCTACGGTTATCGCGATGTGTTTGAGCAGAGATATTTCCTCGTGCTTCCCCTGACACACGTGTTTGGCTTGATCCGCAATACGCTGACCTCGCTGTATACGGGCAGTAGCCTGTTTATTTGCAAAAATCCCAAAAATATGTTCAAGGATATCGCCGCGCATCGTCCGACCATTATGATTCTGGTGCCTGCTCTTGCCGAGATGGCTCTCAATCTTTCCAAGCAATTCGGAAGAAATATGCTGGGCGAGGATATGAAGACCATCATTTGCGGTGCCGCCGCTGTGCCGCCGTATCTCATTCGCGAGTATGATAAGTTCGGTATTCAGGTATGCCCCGGCTACGGTCTGACCGAAAGTGCAAACCTGGTCAGCGGCAACCCCGAGGCGATGGCCAAGCCCGAGTCGGTTGGTTTGATTTACCCCGGAATGGAATATAAGATCGTGGACGGTGAGCTGTGGCTCAAGGGCGTCAACATGATGGACGGTTACTTTGGTGACGAAGAAAATGCCGTGGCCTACGAGGACGGTTACTTCAAGACGGGCGACTTGGTGCGTATTGACGAGGATGGCTATCTGTACATCACGGGACGTATCAAGGAAATCATCGTGCTCTCCTCGGGTGAGAACGTTTCTCCCGCCGAGCTGGAGGTCAAATTCTACGCGCTGGACGGTGTGCAGGATTGCTTCGTTTACGACATTACCGAGGACGGCGTACAGCAGCTGGTGCTGGAGGTCGTGCCCCGTATGGCAGCCCTCAAGACGTTGGGCGTCGAGGACGTCGGCGCGTATTTGACGGGGAAAATCAAGGAGGTCAACGACACGTTGCCCGCCTTTGAAAAAATCAATAAAATTATCATCCGGGACAGCGATTTTATCCGCACACCCGCGATGAAGATTGCGAGACAGGAAAATGGCACTCTCAAGAAATGAAATCAAAGAAAAATTAGCGGATATCATGAAAATGGTCATGCGTGACCGATTGCCCGATCTTAGTGCATTGCGTGAGGACTCGCATCTGGTCAATGATCTGGGCCTGAATTCGGTGGGCGTTTTGTATATCGTCATTGCGATTGAGGAATTTTTCGGCATCGAATTTGAAAACGTCGGCTTTGGCGACTTTGCGACCATCGGCGATGTTGTCGATTACATTGAACAAAAGCAGCAGGAATGAAGTGGCAATTGAAGCAGCCCGTCGCGGGGGATATGATCCGCGTGAAATTGGGCAGTATCTACCATTACGGCGTGTTTGTCAGCGAGGAGGAGGTCATTCAGTTTGGCCTTGCTCCGTCTGCCCGCCCGACCTTGAAGGACAGCGACATTGAAGTGTGCGCTTCGGACATTGACGCTTTTCTTTGCGGTGGCTTTTTGGAGGTGGCCGAGTTTGACCGCGCCGAAAAAAAGAAGAACCGCCGTTCGAAGGATGCCGTAGCCTTTGCCCGTGAAAATATGGGAAAACGCGGCTATCACATTCTCTACAACAACTGCGAGCATTTTGCCTACGAATGCGTGACGGGTAAGCCCTATTGTTCCCAGACCGACGGCGTGCGCGCGCTGTTTCAGTCCTTACCTGTAGTGGATGTATACGTGGCTCGTATTCCCGAAGGGGGAAGTGTAAAGCCGTTGACGTATGCCGAGCGCGAGCGCGAGATCGCCGACGTGTCCAACGAGAAAACCAAGGCGGAGAAATATTTTGTTTGGAAGCTGCTCGAATACGCGTTGGAGCGAACGTTTGGCAAAAAACTGAAAAAGCTGACGGTTATAAAAAACGAAAACGGAAAATGGGAATGTCCAGACTTCGCTTTTTCCCTTTCCCACAGCCATAACGCGGTTGCCGTCGCCCTCTCCCGCAAGGCGTTGGGTGTGGATATCGAACGGATAGCCGCCGTAAAATCGGGCGTGGAAAATAAAATTCTGACGGCGAGAGAAAAAGACGAGTTTTCCGCTTTGCCCATCGAAGAGAAAAACCGTTATCTTTTGGAAAAATGGACGCAAAAGGAAAGTGTGTTTAAAAGTTTAAACCAGCCCGTTTTTCATCCTGAGCACATTGAAACGGCAAACGAACAAGTCGAAACGCAAGAAATCGAAATTGCGGGCGAAAAGTACCTGCTAACGGTTGCTTCCCCCGACCTTGCCAAACGAAAGCTTGTTTTCGTGCCCCACGAAAAACTGTAACGAAAGAAAAAAATACACCTTATAAGGAGGCAATTATGACTTGTAAGCATTGTGGCAAAGAACTCGATTACGAGGCGGACGTTTGCAACGAATGTAAGGCAAACGAAACCGAAAAAGAACAAATTGCGCCGGCGCCTGCATCTGCGCCTACGGCGGAATACAATCCCCGAATGGTAGGCTTTAAACCCGCGCTGACCGGAGCGATTGCCGCCGCCATCGCGCAAATCGTAGCCGCCGTTTCTATCGCTTTATTGTATAGCGGTTGGTTCGGCGCAATCCTCGGTTTGCTCTTCCTTGCGGTCGCCATCGTCTTCTGCGTACCCGCAACCATTATGGGTATCCATTCGATTATGCTTGCTGTCCACCAGAAAAAAGCAGAGCAGCCCCTGCCCGTGGCAACCCTCGTTCTTGGTATTGTTGCCTGCGCGCTTGCTCTCGGCACGGCAATTACCGTTCCCGTCATTTTCTTGACTTGGTTACTTAAATTACTTTAAAACACAAGCCCCCTCGCCAATCGGCGAGGGGGC
>JAFVZV010000048.1 GCA_017507985.1 Clostridia bacterium | reverse complement strand
GGGAACGTGGATGAAGGTGACCTCATCCAACTGCTCACCAATGGTAAATACGGGGTTGAGCGAGGTCATGGGCTCCTGGAAGATCATGGCGATCTGCTTGCCGCGCAGGCGGTGCATCTCGTCGATGGGCATCTTGGCGATGTCATAGATCTTCTCCTCGGTCTCGTACATCAGCACGCCCTGCTCGTCCGTCGCCTGAACAGGAGCCATGATGGGCTGACCTGCCTTATCGGTGCAGACGTTGCCCTTCTTGTCCTTTTTGGGCTCGTAAACGATCTCGCCCTTATCGTCCTTGACGTAAAGGGGAATGGGCTTGCCATGCTCGTCGCGCTTATAGTCCAGCGCGCGGAAGCGAATGTCACCCGAATAGATCTGACCCTGCGGCCCTTGAAGAAGGCGCATCACGGACATACTCGTAACCGACTTGCCGCAGCCCGACTCGCCGACAACACCGACCGTCGCATTCTTTGGTACGTCAAACGAAACGCCGTTGACCGCCTTGACCACGCCCTGCTCAGTGAAAAAGTAGGTGTGCAGGTCGTCGATCTCAAGGATATTGGCGTCGTTCTTGAGCTCGGTCGTGAACTCGGACTCAGGGGCCTTGCGGTGCTTGTAGTTTTCCAGCTCGCGCATCACCTTGGCATTTTGCTTGGCGATGGCGCGAATTTCTTTACCCGAAAGGTAATTGGATTTTTTGGTAGATTTCAATTGCTTTTTATCCATCACACTCATCTCCTCATCTTGGGATCAAGCGCGTCGCGCAAGCCATCGCCGACAAAGTTGAAGCCCAGCACCGCAATGACGATGCAAATACCGGGAGGTCCCCAGATATTGAAATAGTTTTCAAGAATGTCGGTATTGGTGGAAATGATGTTGATCATGGTACCCCATGCGGCGTACGGTGCCTTAACACCCAAATTGAGGTAAGACAGCGTTGCTTCGTACAGGATCATGCTGCCAAGGCTCAAGCTCATCTGAACGATCAGCTGGGGCATAACGTTGGGAACCAGATGCTTAAAAATCTTGCGTCCCGTCGAGTATCCCATCGCCTCTGCAGCGACCATGTATTCCTGTTCACGCAGTGAAAGGATCTGGCCGCGCACGAGTCTTGCCGTACCGGGCCAGGAGAACAGCGTCAGATAGATCATCAACAGGTAAATACGGTATTTCGCATCGATACCTGCAGAGTCCAGAATCGTACTGATGATCAGAAGGATCGGAATACCGGGCAAGCACATCAGCACGTCGCAAACACGCATGATGATATTGTCAATGGCACCGCCAAAGTAACCCGAAATACCGCCCATGATAACGCCCAGCACCGTGATGACGAACACGGCGATAAAGCTGACCGTCAGCGAAATGCGTCCGCCGTACATCAGACGAACGAAAACGTCATAGCCTTCGTTGTCCGTGCCCAGTGGGTGATCCCACGAGATGGGAGCGCGCAGGTTGTCCTTCAGATATTTTTCGGTTGTTTGCTTAATGGTATACGTCTGTCCGTCTGCCGTGGTAAACGTCGTTTCAGACGTCGTGTATTCGATCTTACCCGACTCGTCAAGCTCTGTTTCGCCCCACTTACCGTCGTTGGGATCATAGTGGATCATGCCGTATTCATCCACCGTGCCCAGATCGGCTAAGAACAATGGGCCGACAAAGCTGAACAAAAACAGACCAACGACCATGATCAAGCCCACAATACTGAGCTTAGAGCGGAAGAAGCGGCGCACCACCATGCGGGTGGGCGACATCAAACGGACGTTTTTGTCCAATGGCACCTCAGTATCTGTCGTTGCAGTAGCATTTTCAGCTACGGGAGCGGAGGCCAGCATTTCTTCGCTGTTGTTTAGGTTCTCATTTTGATTCACTCTGCAATCCTCCCTTCCCTCATTCCAGCTTGACGCGCGGGTCGACGACCGCGTACATCAGGTCAGAGAGCAGTACGCCCAGAACGCTCAAAATTGCCAAGAACATATTATATCCCATGATGAAGGGGATATCTCCACGGTTCATGGCATCCAGTGCAACGTTACCGATACCGTCAAGTCCGAAGACTTGCTCGGTAATGATCGCACCCGAGAACAGCGAGGGCAGAAGTCCTGCCAGCGTAGTTACCAGCGGGATCATCGTATTGCGGAAGGCGTGCTTGTTGATGACCTTGCTCTCGCTCAAGCCCTTGGCGCGGGCCGTGCGAATATAGTCAGCATTGAGCACCTCCAGCATATTGGTTCTCGTCATTCTCATACGTGCACCAATGCTCAGAATGACCATGGTGACAATAGGAATGATCAGATGGTGCATAATGTCCAAAATTCGAGCAAAGCCCGTCGCGGAGCTGCCTGCCGTTTCCATACCCGACGGTGGGAACCAACCAAGCTTGATCGCAAACCAGTCCTTGAGCATCTGCCCGAAGAAGAAGGCGGGCAGCGAGATACCGATCATAACCAATACGGTAACAACGTAATCGCGCAAGGAATACTGATGCGTCGCCGCCGTGATGCCCAGTGGGATGGCGATCATAAATTCAAAAATAGTCGCGATAATAGCGATCAAAAAGGAAGTATCCATATGCTGAACGATAACGTCGGTGACGGGGATTCGGTACAAAAAGCTTGTACCGAAATCCAAACGGGCAATGTTGCCCAGCCATCCGAAGTATCCGCTCAGAATACCTTTGAAGCTATTATCCTTGAGTCCATACATTTCGTACATGGCGTCGACCGTCTCCTGCGGTACCGTTGCACCGCCCTGGTTCATGGCATTGACCATGTCCTGAATATAGTTGACGGGCATCAAACGAATCAAAAAGTAAATGATCATCGATACGCCAAGCAAAATCAAGACGGAGAGCGCCAGTCGTTTCAGTATATATTTTAACATATATTAACTCCGATGATTATTTTGCAAATTCAAGCTCCCAGATGCGATCCAGAGGAGAGGAATAGGGATTCATCTCGTTTTCGCCGGGCAGAGAATCTGCATTGATCACTTTGGAATTGTACGCGTAAATAACGCTACGCTGATAAACGGGAAGCTCGATGGCCAGATCCAGAACCTTGCTCATGGCCTGCTCGTAGATCTCGGCGCGCTCGTTCTGATCCAGCGTCTCACGTGCTGCGTCGATCAGATCGCTCAGCTCGTTGAGAATCTGCTTTTCCTCGGAAGAGCCGCTGGCCTTCAGCGAGGGGTAACCCCATGCCAGCGTGCTGGTCGTGGAGGAGTTCTTGTGGTAGACCTGATACATATCAGGGTCAATTGCCGAGCCCCATGCAGCAGCCCACACCTCAAGCGAGCCCGTGCTCAGCTTGGTCAGTGCCTGGGTATCGGGAATAACGTCGATGTCCCAGCCCATGCTGTTAAGCAGAGCGGCTGCGTCGCGGAAGGTCTTGTAGGTGGGGTGATCCTGCAAGTTGGAGCCTGCGATGGTAAAGGTGATGGACAGCGAGGGATCGCCTGCGCTGACGCCTGCCTCTTCCATGTACTTTTCAATGTTGTTCTTGGCAACGGTCAGATCGAATCTGCCGTTGAGCTGAGGATAGTCCTTGCCGTTGTCGGTGCTGGCGTTGCCGTCGTCACCTTCGGGATATGCCCAGCTGACCATAGACATGGGCCAGTAAATCTGGCTTGCCGTACCGGGGCGGTAGTAGTCGAGCGCCAAGGTGGTGTTCATGGCACACATAATAGCCTTACGCAAATTCAGATCGGTGATCTTGCTTGCGTTGATACCGATATAACCGTAGCCGAGCTGATCCTCAAGCAAATACTTGATGCCCTTGGACTTGAGCTTTTCCAGATCGTCGTAGTTCTGGGTGGTCAGCTGAGGAGTGATGTAGTGAACGTCACCGCTCTCAAGTGCGTCGATGGCGTTGGTCGCAGGAACGACCTGATAGCGGATCTTCTCGATCTTAGCATTGTTCAAGCCGCTGCCGACCGACTGGAAGTTATTATTCGCCTTGAAATATACGATCTTGTTCTCATAGAAGGTGCTGCCCGAGGGGTTGTCGTCGTTGTTGCGGTTGGTTGCCTTGTAGGCACCTGCACCCATGGGAACCGTGATGTTGCGGGGAGACTGAATGATATTTCTCATGAAGTCGAAGGAGCCCCATTCCACACCGAACTTGTTGTTTTCGATATCAACGCCAACCTTGCTGCCCTCGCCGTAGTAATGCTGGGGAGCAACAGCGAAGGAGAAGTTCCAGACGGCCTTGGGGTCAACGCCCTCGATGGTGATCTGGAGTACGTCATACTCGTCTGCGGTAGCAACGGTACCGTCAGCGTTGTGACTGCTTGCAACCTTATAGGAGTTGCCGTTTACGGAAACGGTCGTTCCCTTGGTAGCGGCATTGTGGCCGAGAGATACGATACCCTCGATGTTGGGAACCTTAAGCTCGCCGTTCTGCAGGTTCTGGTGAAGGATAACTTCCTTTGCCTTTGCGCTGTACTCGGTCATCAGCTCCTGCGCGGTTGCCCAGTAGGTCAGAATGATATTCAGCTCAGATGCGATCTTGTCGTTGTAAACGTATTCGATCGCAGCCTGCTCGGTGGTGATGTTATCGGGATAGCCCTTGGTCACGTTGACGATCTTGGACTTGTCGTCCTTGTTGGTCACGGGATCCTTGGCCCATTCAACGGTAGCATAGCCCTCGTGATACATGAAGCATACGATGGGATCTTTAAATTCCTCGCGAGACTTATAAGGCTCCTCGGTGTAGGCGCTCTGTGCGCTGACATAGTCACGCGCCAACTCTTCCTTAAATTTCTTGAGCGTTTGCTCGTAATCGTTCAGCAGATCGTTATTGGTTACGTCGGCGGGATTGCTCGAAATGGCAGCCTTGTAGCCCGAGCTGAGCGAGTGAGCAGCGATTGCGGACTTCATGGTCGCATAATCTGCATAGTATCCCGAAGAAGTCTTGTGCTGCTTGAACACGTTGATCAGCTCGTTGATACGCGCCTGTGCTCTGGTGGTAGCCTGCGAAGACACCAAGCCGTCCGAATCGGAATTGGAGGACGAGCCAATGGTCTGCAGTCTGTAAGAGGTCAGGCCCTTGATCTTGGTCGAATACATCGTATTAGAGCCGGTGTAAACAGGATCCAGATAAACGTACAGGTTGAACAGCACGTCTTCCATGGTCAAAGGATGACCGTCTGCATACAAAATACCGTTTTTGATTACAAAGGTGTATACGGTCTCATTCTTGGCACTGTCGTACTTGGATTCGAAATCCTTGACAACAACAGCCTCGTCATCGCCAAAGCCGACCTCGATGGAGCCGTTTACGTACTTGGATGTCAGCATACCAATCTGTGTCATGCCGACAATGGTGCCGTCAGCACCCGTGGTGGAGTAGAAGGGATTGAAAAGCCCGTCCAGTTCCTCGGACATAATGACCAAGGCATCGGTCTTGTTCTTTTTGCTGCAAGAGGCAAACATGGAAACAACGCCAAGCAGCATTGTCACACACAAGACCAACGAAAGAATTCTTGTTTTCATTTTGCTTTCTCCTTTGAATTTATATCATATAATTGATTTCCGATTAAGGTGCCATGGAAACGGTAACCTCGTTACCCTCCACACTCACAACGATGTCCGCCGCATTGTCGCCTGTTGCCTCACAGCGGATATCCGAAATGTCAATGTCTCCGATCGAACCGGTACCGCACAGCAGACCAATCGACGTATTATTCAGAATATTGGCGTTGCCGTTGATCAAAAGAGCGGCATTCTTGAGGGAAACCCCCGTCAGCTTGGCTCCGCTGTCGATGGTACCTGCCAGCAGGCCGAACGATGCATCCTGCTGCAGCGTTCCACTGCCAATCGTTAGCGTTACGTTCTCAAGCGTCACGTTTTCGATCACAGCCTCCCCTGTCAGCTGACCAAACAGACCGGCATTCTGCTTTCTTGCATCCGTCTGTTCAACGCTGATATTTTTGAAGGTGTAGCCGTTGCCCTTGATCTGTCCGCGGAAGTTCGCATACATCAACGAGGTTTTCCAGGAAAGTCCTTCAAAATCCAGATCGGCGCAGATCTCATAACAGCCGCTTACGCTGGCATTGTCGATAAACTGCTTAGCCGTGTAGATATGGAACCACTCGCCGACAATATAGTCCAGATAAAGCTTCATGACAGGATCCTGTGCCGTCGCGCTGTTTGCGTTATAGGTACCCGTATGCTTAACGGTCGTGCCCTGTGCCTTTTCACTTCCCTGCGCGTCCAGATACACGCCGTTCAGCGTCATATCCGAGATGGTCGGGAATTTTTCCATTTTCAGCTTGCCCGTTTTTTCATCCCACGAGGGCATCGTGATCTCGGAGACGTAATTGGGGTCGAAGCTGTAGCTATTGATCAGCTCGCCGGTTTTCAGCGAGTAAAATTCATACTTGAACTCGGGAATCCAGGCCGCATACAGCGTAACGGATTCCTTGGAGGTGTGCTCGGCGTTGGGATCGATCTCCAGACGATCGGTTTCAAAGTCCCATCTGCCCGAATACGTATAGGCGCCGGGCTTACCGCTCACTGCGGCAACAGCGCCCTGTGCGTCAAGATGCTCGCCCTTATCATTAAGAACGGGCGTCCTCTCGGTATACCAGCCTGCCAGGAAATATCCTGCATTGCTGGCTAAAAAGGCGTTTCCCGTGCCGCGGCGCTCATCGTCGGGAGAGAGCAACGCCAGTTGTTTTTTGCCGTTTGTGCCCGTGGGCAGGCTTTCAAGCGCATAGGAGTCCACAATCACCTCAACGCTGGTCGTGAACATACCGCCGTTGGCATCATATTTAACGCTGACGGTATACCCTTCGCTGTCGTATTTGTCATACGGTGTCAATTCCGAACATGAAATCAACACAAGCAGTCCCATCATTAGCACAAGCGCCACGATTATTGCTTTGATCGTTTTATTCATTGTTTGGTTTCGCAACCTCTTTCTGTTGTTTTGATCGCCTCGACCCGCCGCCATGCCCAAGCCGCACGTGCGGCTTGGGCATGAGGGAGCATCATTCAGCGTCGTTATTTTGATCCTGCTCGGCAGGCTCTGATTCATTTACGGACATTATGGTTTCAGGCTCGTGCCCGTTTGCTTCATCCGTCACACCGCTCTCGCCTGTCTTGCGCTTTTTCAGCACATACCAGACGATGGCCACGGCAAGTGCCGCTACGATAATCACGGACTCAACGATGACGGTAACAATCAGTGCGATGCGGCCGTTGTCCTTGCCGGCTATGGGAGGCTCTACCGTATCATCACCGCCCGAGGTGTCCTTGAGTGCGTTGATACGGTCCTCTGCCGACTGCAGTGCCGCATAATTGGTTACCAGCGCCTGCTGTTCCTTGGTCGCGATCTTATCGTAAGCCGCACGCGCTGCTACGACCAGATGCTCATGCTCCAACTTGATGGTTCCGCCGGCGTTGGTGATCTCGACCAGACGGTTGATCGCCGCGATGGCAGAGAGTGTGGTATCGTCAGCAGCAACAGCACCCGCATAGGTTGTTGCAAAATATTTACCGTAAACGAAAGTATCGTAATACAGACCATTGGAGGGTCTGACCATGACAAGATAGCTGTCAACTTTACCAACGTAGTCCACGAAGTTCGCGCCGTAGTAGACGTTGGAGTACTTGCCGTCGGCCAGATTCCACATATAATACGGAACAATGCCGAGCGCTTCCTTCTGAACGATCTCACCTGTCCACATGGTAAATTCATATGTACCCGTCGCTGGGAGATTGTCGTAGGACTCGTAGTAGGTGGAATCAAATTCCTCTTCCAGGTTAGGCGCTTCATAGCCCGTAAAGACGACCATCGACAGTCGGTTGCAGTCAAAGAATGCCTTGTGACCAATCGAAGCCAGCGTCTTGGGCAGCTCAACACGAACAGCGTCCGAGCCTGCCAACGCCATGGCCGTGATACGTACGGTGCCCTCGGCGATCTTGACATCAGCATCGTTGCCTCCCGCGTAGGTGATCAGCTCCATGCCATAAGGCACGTCGCAGTACAGCGAGCCATCGATCACACGAACCGTATCGCTGATATCGTACGTGTAAATCACCGTTTCGTATTCCTTACCGTTGAACGTGACCGTAGCAACGGAGGAGAAGGGCTTGAGCTTGCACAGCGAGAAGGGATTTTCGCCCAGAGACGTCAGTGCCGAACCTAGCTTGACCTCAAAATCGGTCAGCGTTTCCTTGAGGAAGGCGTGATCACCGATGGACTCAGCAGCCGGCAAATCAATGCTCACAATGGCGGTATATGCAAATGCATACGGGCCAATGTTTTTGGTGAATTGAATATTGTCCAGCTTATTGAGGGCATGGCAGTAAGCAAATGCGCCCTCTTCGATATCCGTTCCGTTTGCGTTCAACGTGACAAAAGCAAGATCTTCGCAGTAAACGAAGGCGTACTTTTCAATCAGCGTTGCCGAAGAAAGATCAACGTTTGTCAGCGCGGTCTGAACGAACGCGTTGGTTCTGACCGTCTGAATATTCTGCAGATTGATGGTTGACAGTTGATCACACTCGTAGAAAGTCATCGAGGCAATCTCAGTAATGCCCTGTCCCAGCTTGACCTCGCGCAGCTGCTTGCAGTAAAGGAACGCCTGCTCGCCGATGCTCGTGGCAGCCGACAGATCAATGTAGGTCAGCTTGGGAGCGTAATACTTATAAACCATCTGGCCGTCGGCCGTCAGCGCGTAGCTGTTCTGATTCTGGTCGCCAAACATATACCATTCGTCGCCCGAAAAGGCCAGCTTGCCGATCGAAACAACCTTGGAAAGATCAATGGTTTCGAGGCTGCAGGCGTTGTAGAAGGCCTGATCGCCAATCACGGCACCCTCGCCCAGCGTTACGCTGACCAGCTTTGCAGCGCCCATGAAAGCAGACTCGCCGATGGTAACATTGTTGCCAATAGTCAACGAAGTCAGAGGAGAGGTGTACTCAAAATAATACCACTTTTTGCCCGTTTCGGGGTCGATCTCGTAGTGCTCGCCGAACTCGCTGTTTTCGTTTCGATCCAGCAGGAAGGCGGCCTTGCCGATCGTGACGTCATCGCCGATCACGACCGTCTGCAGCTTGGTGCACTCACAGAAAGCGCCCTCGCCGATGGTCATGCCGTCAGGAATGGTCACCGCGGTGATGGCCGTGTAGCCAAAAGCGTACTTACCGATCTCGCTCACACCGTCAAGAGAAGGCAACGTCTTAATGCCCGTCTTAAAGAAGGCGTACTCGCCGATGTAGGTCAGCTTGCCCAGCTCGATCTTCTCGACTCTGTCGCAATAAGCGAAGGCGTAGTCCTCAAGCACGGTGACGTTCGGCAGAATGATGGAGGTCAGTCGACCGTTGGACGAGAAAGCGCCGCGACCAACCGTCGTAATATTGTTATCAGTCAGCTTGAACTCGCCCGAGACGCGAGGCGCAACGAGCAGCAGCGTCTTGCCGTCTGCCGATACCAGATACGACTTATCCGTCTGCGCCTTATAGACCGTATTGCCCTCGGCTACGTCGAATGCGGTAATAGCGGTATCACCAAAGGCGAACTCGCCAATGGAGGCAACGTCACGACCGATGATGACCTTGTTCAGCTTTTCCGCGCCGTAGAACGCGCCCGTCGGAATGACGTTGGCGTTCATCTCGATCTCGGTCAGCGAGGTACATTCGGAGAAGACGTAAGGGCCGTACTTGACTTTGTCTGCCTTAACCGTTACCTTTTCCAGCTTGGCATTTCCATAGAAGGTGTACGCGCCGATAGACTGCAACGTTTCGGGAAGGATCAGCTCCTTAATGTTTTTGTTGTTTGCAAAGGCATAATCACCCACGGCGCGTGCATTATCCAACGACAGCGTTCCCGTGATGTTACAACCAAAGAATGCGTCTTTATTGATGAGCTTGACGTGTTCAATACCCGTGACCTTTTTCAGCGAGGTACAACCGTAGAACGCGCCGTATTCAATGGATTCCAGCGTCGAAGGAAGAACGACCTCCTGCAGCGCCGTCAGCCCTGCAAATGCGTACGGGCCAATGGTTTCAACGCCCTCGGGGATAATGACCTTGGTGATGGTATCGTCGCCGATGTAAACGGGCTTGGTCAGATCGGGCTCATCCTCAGAGATGATATCGTCCTCCGTCTTGGCAACATACCAGTAGTTGGAGAATGCGTACTGTCCGATCTGAGTGATCAGCAAGGTATCGGGAATCTCAACTACGCCGCCCATACCATAGTAGTGCGACAGCGCGGGTGCGCTTGTAATGAAAGGATCCTTAACCTCAATGTCAATGGATTGCGAGTAATACGTGCTGTTACCATCCAGTAAGACGCTCACGGTGACCGAGGCAAAGCCCTCGGCTTGCGCCGTAATCACGCCCTGATCGTCGATGGTCACGATCTTTTCGTTGCTCGATTCAAACACAACGCTGGTATCTTTGGGGAAATACGCGTCCAGCTTGTAATGAAGCTGAATGGACTCGGACGGATAGAATTCCAGCGAATTTCTTTGCAGCACGCTGTAATCTCCCGTCTCACCGAGCTTTCGCTCGGAGCTATCAAGCATATAGTAGGCCTTGAGCGTATCATAGCCGATCAGCTCAAAGACGTCAGCGACGGGCTTATCATAATACATATAGCCCTCGTCGCCCTCCTTGAGCACGGTCACCTTGATCTTGGTGGACTTGCCGTTGGTACCGTCATCATTCTTTTCGTAAGCGGTGATGGTAGCCACACCCGAGCCGACAGCCACGATCTTATCATTGACAACCGTCGCAACCGAAGGATTGGAGGAATGATAATGCAGCAATTCTCCCCACGCGGTTTCGGGATACATCAAAGGTGTGAGCGTGTACAGCTCATTGGGGCTGAGCGTAACCTCGGATTGCTCAAAGTAGAAATCGATATACTCATCGGGAAGCGCGATCTCGTAGGTCGCCTCGTTGAGTGCGTAGTCATAGCAGGCAACCACGAAGGTGTTTTTGTGCGCCGACTTGTTCTTGATATCCTGAATGTAATCAGTCAACTCGTATTCGACGTAAGTCACGCCGTCGCGAACCGAATACACAGGCGTCAGATAGCTGCTGAAGGAAATCAGCTCATAGCTGGACGTTCCATCCTCGACCGTCTGAGCAACGTAGCCCGGCATGATCGCCATGGTGTAATGGTTATCGGACACGGCCATCTTGGCAAACAGACGATTCTTTTTCAGATCCTTATCATACTCGGTGTAGAACTCACAGCCAGTAATGGCGGGTGCCTGGAAGTCGGCCACCAACGGGAATTCAAATACGTTCTTTTCGTTGGTTTCAAGACCGCCGTCGCCGTAATCAAGGTAACCAACCAGACGAACGGTGTACTCGGTATTATTTTTCAGATTGTGCTCGCCCGCATCGAACTCGATCTTGATGTTGGCGGGATAGATGGAACCGCCGTCACCATAGGACTTGCGAACATCCTTTTCCACCTTTTCGAATATGACCTCACCCGTGGAATCGTCCGTAATGGTGATTTCAATGCGCTCGGCACTGCGGAGCAAACCCGCCCAAACAAAGCGGAGAGAATGTACCGTACCCTCCACGTTGGACAGAGCAATATAATCTCTGCTTGCCGAAACGATCTTGGTTGCGGCAGGATCCTGCAGGAAATAGTAGGAACCCAGATAGCTGACGTAGTCCTCGGAAATACCGCCGATGGGACGCGTCGCATAGGCGTCAGCCATATTTTTATCTTCTTTGTCGATGGCATCATTGAGCTCATCGGCGTTGGTTTCGTAAAAATCGCGGTCGAACATGGGAGCAACCGTCCAGTCGCCGTAGAAAGCGAGATACGGAACGCTCAGGTCGATCTCAGTGCCCTCGGTTGCCTCGAGAACGACAAAGCCCTCGACGTACATACCGTTTTTAAAGGACGCGTCCAAATATTCCTTGTCCTTATCGCCAAGGGTAATGGTCACGGTCACGTTTGCCGTTGCTTTACCTGCAACCGTCACCACGTCGCCGTTTTTGTTGCCGTTTTCAACGGTGAAGGTCACAGTTGCGCCATCCAGCATATAACCGTCCTCTGTGACGGTAGTCTCGCCGTGGCTGGTCTTGGTTTCGCTGACACCCTCGGTCATGACGTGAGCAGACAGCTTGTAGGACAGCGTCGAACCGCTGAAGTTTTGAATAGCAAACTTGAGGGTGTAAACGCCGCTCTTGGTGGGATCGTCGCCCAGCTCAATCTTGGACTTATCCATGATCGAACCGTCCACTCTGTCGTAGGTCAGAATATAAGCAGGAGTCGTGCTTGCGCTGACCAGGTTGGCCAGACCCGCGCCCTGCTTTCTGACGGCGTAGGGCAAGCCATTGGTGTTTCTGACGATATCGGCAGTGGACATCAGCAGTCTGTTGACTCTTGCATTGACCTCTACAGGATCGTTTGCAATATCGGGATACGCCGCCATCACGTGCTGACGAAGCAGAGCGATGACACCTGCCATGTTGGGGCAAGCCATCGAGGTACCCGATAGACGGTCGTAGCTACCACCCGTAACCGCAGACAAGATGTTGCCACCATGTGCCGTGATCTCGGGCTTGATGCCAAGATCGGGCGTCGGCCCCCAAGACGAGAAATCAGACATAAAGGGACCCGAAGTTTGCGAGCGGCTGATGCGAATAGTTCCCGTCTTTTGGGCAGCCAGCATCTTACCGTCATCCTGCTTGATGGAGCATACAGGAACCTTAGCCGTACCGATGTTCATCTTAATGTCACCCGATACGTTGTTATAAATGATCACGCCTGCCGCGCCATTTTTCTGTGCGGCATTGGCTTTTTCTTCAAAGGTATTGAATCCACGCTCGACCAAAACGATCTTACCCTTGACGTCCGTTCCAAGGTAGTCCGCTTCGCGGCCCGCGCCGGGAATGGTAATGAACTCAAAGTCCATCGAATCCACGCCCTCGGGCAAAATCTCCTCGAAGAAGTTGTTTTCCTCGGTCGAGGAGTTGGTTGACTCATCGAAATAAATAATGGTATTGCCAAACAGCAAATACGGCGTTTTGACACCGTTGATGGACGCTACCGACATCGCGCCGTCGTAGGTAGAGGGCGAGCCAACCGTCGCGGTGTCGGGATTGGTGGTCAGACCCAGGTTACCGTTTCTATCGGATGCATAGGCCGAGTTGAAGCTGTTGGAGGCCGCAACGACCAAGCTGATGCCGCGCTCACGAATTCTGTCATAAACACCCGTGATGGCTTCTTTGTCCATTTCACGGCTGAATCCGCAAGCCGTACCCAACGACATATTGATGACGTCAACGCCAAGGATCACGCAATCCTCCAGCGCCGACAGGATCCACGAGGTGTACGCCGACTCTCTCACATCTGAAAAGATCTTCATGGAGATGAGCTGAGCATTGGGAGCAACGCCGCGAATGGTATCGTCGTGACCGACGATGACACCCGATACGTGCGTACCATGATTGTTATGTAACGAATATACGTCAGAGTCCTCATCAGCATAGTCGAAGGAGAAGGGCACCTTGTCGCTGACGTAAACGTCGTCCGCGCTAAGTCCCGGAACGAGATCTGCCGCCTTTGTATCTCCGATCAATGCCGCGACCTGCTCCTTGGTCAGACCCAGCGTGCTCGAGGTAAAATTATCCATCGAAAACGCGGTGTGGGTGTAGTCCAGACCCGTATCCAGTACGGCGACCAGCATACCCGAGCCGTCATAGCCAAAGCCCGTGCTGTCGAAGATACCTGTGGCTTCGTCAAAGTTGACCTTGTTTTCGACCAGCTTGGTTTCTGCCACATTGTAGACCTCGCCGACAATGGCCATAGCCTCTTTGCCCAGCGATTTGACAACGGACTTGAAATCCTTTGCCTCAATCAAAATCTCAAAGCCGCTGAGCACCGTTGCGTAGTTGGCACCCGTTTTGTAGGCAATATTCTTTTTATCCAACGCTGCCAATATCTTTTGCTTATCGTCGCTGTTGTGCTGACGAATGGCCTGCGCCTCCTCTGTCAGTGCATATGCGCCAACAGACATCGTTTTGTCCGTTTTGTCATACGCATCCAAAATAGAGGGATTGTCCAGGTTCACGATCACCGAAATCCAATCGTCGTCCTTGATCGTGTCGGGCAATTGATATATCACAGAACTATTGAAATAGTTTTGGATATTCGTATTGAGTTGACCGCCCCATTCGCTGATGTGGCCGGCGGCAGATACCGTGATCTGACCGAGTCCCGAGCCGACGAACAGAAGCGTTAGCAGGAGCAGCATCGCAAGTGCGCCTACCGATACTCTTTTGAGCATTTTGATTTTCATTTGGAATATTTGCCTTTCTTCTTTATTATAATGAGTCAATTGTTAGAAGTGAAAAACATACAGGATACATTGTACCACAAACTCCCTCAAAAAGCAAGTCTTTATGATAAAAAAGAGAGGTTTTATGGCAAGAATTCATACTTTGTACATCTTTTTCTGGTGCCATCCCTTCAATCCGTTCACAAAACTCGGTTTACCTTCACACGTCCATCACATGCTTAAATCCTTCTGCAAAATCATCCTTCCCGCGCGGCAAATGCTTGACTTTGACGATGCCATGTGCTATAATGATTTTGTACCAAACATATGAAAGGAACGTGCCCCGGCACGGCAAATCTATGTCACAAACAACCATCAAGCGCATCCATCTTGCGTACGGCATTGTGCTGAGTCTGCTTGTTATCACGCTCGGCGTTTTGCTGATCGCCTCCTGCTTGGATATTTATCACAGCGGACCGCGTCCGTTTTCTACAGAAAGTGTCAGTGAGCATTTCGCCGCCATTGCGCTTCCCTTCTATCTTTGCCTGATCTGGGTACTCGGCGGCTTCGTGCTCTCCATTGCCCTGCCTCTTGAAAAAAGCAAGCTCAAGGCGTACGTTTCTCCGGAGATTACGCTATCGCGGCTTTCAGGCAAGTTGGATATGGAGCGCTGCCCTGAGGAATTGGCTCAAGGTATCCGTGATCTGCGAAAATGGCGCCTGATTCTGACGCTTGTCAACACAGTCTTCTTCCTTGTCGGCGCAACACTGGCATTGATCTACGCCCTGAACAAAAACAATTTCCCCGCCGCCGACGGTCAGTTCAACGCTGAGATCCTGCGCGGAACGCTGAAGATCTCCCGATACCTCGTTCTGCCTTTCCTTTCTTCCATCGCCGTAAGCCTTGCAAATCACGAATTTCGCAAGCGCGAGATCGCTCTGACCAAAGAGGCCATCGCCCTGTGCGCCGCCAACCCCACGTTGTGTCGGACATCCGGCAAAGTCGCCTGCGATGCAACAAAGCGTCTGTGCCCGATAAAAAAGATAACCTCCGTTTTTGCCAAGCGTGAAAAGGAAATTCTGTTGGTCACTCGTTGCGCTGTTTTGCTGATCGGTCTGGCGTTTGTGATCGTCGGCATTGTCAACGGCGGCATGGCCGACGTGGTTCAAAAGGCTATCAAAATCTGCACGGAATGCATTGGATTGGGGTAAGATATGAGCAAATTTACAAGTAAAATCAAATCATTGATGCCCTCCAAGCGCAAGCTGATCCAGCTGTACGCGGCGCTCTTGTTCAACGCCAATCTCAAGGGCTTCATCAACGGACAAATTTACAAAGGCCCCTTGAAAAACATCTGCACGCCGGGTTTGAACTGCTACTCCTGCCCGGGTGCTTCAGGCGCCTGTCCGCTCGGCTCGCTTCAAAACGCACTGGGCAACAGCGGCAAGCGCGCCCCCTATTACATATTGGGCATTCTCGTGCTGTATGGCATCATTCTCGGACGTTTTATCTGCGGCTTTCTTTGCCCCTTTGGTCTGATTCAGGAGCTGTTCCACAAAATCAAAACGCCCAAGATCAAAAAAGGCCGCGTCACTCGCGTCCTGTCATATTTGAAATACGTCATTTTGATCTTTTTCGTGATCATCATTCCTCTGCTTTACGGTCTGCGCGACGTTCCCCTTCCCGCCTTTTGCAAATACATTTGTCCTGCGGGAACGCTGGAAGGCGCGTTCGGCTTGCTTTCCAATGAAATCAACGCGAGTAAACTGTCCATGCTTGGCCCGCTGTTCACCTGGAAGTTTTTGCTGATGGTCAGCTTTATCATCGGATCGGTCTTCATGTTCCGCTTCTTCTGTCGTTTCTTCTGTCCGCTCGGCGCACTGTACGGCCTGTTCAACAAGATTTCGCTGTTCGGCATCAAGTTAGAAAAATCCAAGTGTATCTCCTGCGGGCTTTGTACCGCCAAATGCGGCATGGATATCCGTCATGTCGGTGACCACGAATGCATCAGCTGCGGCGAGTGCATTGATGTCTGCCCCACGGGCGCGATCAGCTGGAAGGGCTCCAAACCTTTTCTGATGCCAAGCGAGCCTGAGATCTCGCCCGATGCAAGTGAGCAGGACGTCGAGATCGCCAAGCAGAATTTCCATGAGCAGACAAAGAAAATTGCTAAGCGCAACAAGGCGATCAAAATCGTTGCCGCCGTGCTCATGATTGCTACACTAACGAGCGCATTGATTTATTACAATTTCATGGACAAGCCAGCCCCCGTTGCAGTCGGCAATCAGGTCGGCGACGAGTGTCCCGGTTCGGATCTTCCACTGTTTGACGAAAGCGGCTTTACGGGAGAGAGCTTTAATCCCGCAAATAACAAGGGCAAAATCACTGTTATTAATTTCTGGGGCACGTGGTGCGGCGGATGCGTCAAGGAGCTTCCGTATTTCGACCGCATCGCGACCGAATTTGAGCAAAGCGTCACTGTCATTGCCATCCATACCGATCTGGACTTTGACACCGCTCCCGCTTACGTCGAGGAGCATTACAAGGATTCCCCCATGCTGTTCGGCAAGGACGAGCTGAGCGATCCTGACGATCGATACAGCCCCGACAAATACTACACCACGCTCGGCGGCGTTGATCAGTATCCCATCACCATCATTTTGGATG
>JAFVZV010000047.1 GCA_017507985.1 Clostridia bacterium | reverse complement strand
GATTATGAAACACGCAGAAAATACATCTACGAAAACCCCACGCGCTGGTATCACAAATATTTGAAAACGGATGAATAGGAATATAGGCTAAGCCCTGAGCTCGCGTTGTTTGCGGCGCTGCATCATAAAGAGCACGAATAAAAACTGCGAAAGGAGCACGACATGAAAATCAATATCAAATATTCCATCTACGATTTACTGTTCTCCATAGTATCTGTCATCATATCGTCGATTGGCTTTTTCGTTTTGATCGGTCAAAGTTGGTTTTTTGTTTTTTACGGTGTTTTGTTGTGCGGTGCTCTTTTTTGGCTGCTGCGGTCCATTCAGAATATTCAATGGTTCGATATCAAGGACGGACACATTACGGTGTATTCTCCTTTCGGCGTTGTGAAAAGCGCAAAGCTCAGTCAAATCAAAAAGATCGTTAAAACCAGAGCCGTAATTTTTGGATTCAAAGGGATGACAATCAGACGAGAACATATCGTACTGTGCCTGATAAAGTCTATCAAAATGGCGGGTATAGAAGATGCGTACAACAGAAAGAAGAAAAAATACGTTATTATTCCATATGCGGCAGAAACGGAACGTATCATTCAAACGGAATATCAAAAATATTGCGATAAGGAACCGATATAACAACACCCCGACAGACCTTAAAAAATCTGTCGGGGTGCTTTCATCTTCAAAATCAGAAGCTGATGCTGTTTGCCATCTGATACAGATACTCGATCTCGCGGCGGCGGATGCGGCAGGTCTCCTTCATGGAAGCCAACTGCTCCTGCGTGAACTGATCCAGATCACCGTCCTCGAGTCTGCCCTTGTACATACGGTCAAGGATGAGCGCGTAGTTGATCTCGACGGGTGCGATCTTGCCATCGATGATGCACATGACCTCGTTGCTCTTGCCTGCCAGCAGCTCCTGAACGGCCGCATAGCCCATCGCGGTTGCGATCAGACGGTCGCGCAGCGTGGGAGCACCGCCGCGGATGATATGGCCGCAACGAGCGAACTTGGTTTCAATGCCGGTGCGCTTCTCGATCTGCTCGGCGAAATATTCGCTGTACTTGTGGTCGCCGACGGGCTTCATACCCTCACTTGCCAGCGCGATCAAGCCTCTCTTGCCCTGTGCGCGAGCAGAAGCCAGCTTGCCGATGGCAAAGTCCTCGTCAAAGGGCATCTCGGGAATGGCGATCGCCAAGGCGCCCGTGGTCAGACCCGTGTGCAACGCGATCAGACCGCAGTCGCGGCCCATGACCTCGATGACGTTGCAACGCTTATGCGACTCGCAGGTCTCACGCAGAGCGTCGACCATGCTAAGCACGGTGTTCATTGCGGTGTCGAAGCCGATGGTATGCTCGGTTGCCGTGATGTCGTTGTCGATGGTGCAGGGAATACCGATGGAGGGGATGCCGTTATGGGTCAGCTTGGTTGCACCGCGGAAGGTACCGTCGCCGCCAAGAGCGACGATCGCGTCAATGTCGTGCTCCTCGCAGGTTTTCAGAGCCATCTTCATACCCTCGTCCGTCATGAACATAGGGCTGCGGCTGGAGTACAGAACGGTGCCGCCGTGGGTGATGATACCCGACACGTCGTGCGTCGTCATATCGAACACGTTGCCCTCGATCAAGCCCTGATAGCCCTCACGAATGCCGACGACCTGCACGCCCTCGTGCATGGCCTCACGCGCGACGGCACGGACGGCCGCGTTCATACCGGGCGCGTCACCGCCCGAAGTCAATATACCGATTTTTCTGAATTTTGCCATAATATTTTAAGACCTTTCTGTGTGGAAAACTGGCGATGCGACACGCACACCGCGAAAACCATACTATTTTACCGCATTTTACGCCAAAAATCAAGAGATTTTTCTTCTTTTTGCAAAGAATTGGCTGTTTTTTGTCAATCTTTTTACAAAAACGAGAATTTTTATTGCGTTTCACTTAATAAGAGACGTCGGATCATCTCAAGCGCGTGGGAAGCGGCGACGGTGCGGATGTAGTCGCGCTTGCGGTTGGGAGAGAGGGAAAGCCGCTTGACCTGCTCGCCCTGCGAGGAGCTGATGCCGACGAATACCGTGCCGACGGGGCAATCCTCGCTCCCGCCGCCGGGACCTGCCAGCCCCGTGGTCGATATGCCAATGTCCGCGCCCGTTGCTACGCGCGCGCCGCGCGCCATTTCAGCGGCGGTTTGCTCGCTCAGCTCGGTGTATCGCTCGAGCGTCTCGGGGGATACGCCCAGATGACGCATTTTCATTTGGTTGGTGTAGGTGATGAAGCCGCCCAGCACCGCGGCTGAGCTGCCCGGAATATCGGTCAGCCGCTTGGTGATCAGTCCGCCCGTGCAGGACTCGGCACAGGCGACCGTTTTTCCCAGGCGGCACAGCTCATGGATGACGACGCCCTCCAGCGTTGCCTCGCCATCGGTGGAGGGAACGACGGCATAGACGTGTTTGCCGACCTCACTTGCTAAAATGAGATCGACTGTTTGTTGACACATCGCGGCGGCTGTCGGCTCGTCCTGCGCCTGTGCCGTAACGCGCAGTCTCACCTCGCCTGCCGTGCAGTAGGGGGCGATGGTGGGGTTTTTGCCCTCGATCATCTGATCTCGCAAAATGGTTTCGACCGTGCTCTCTCCCATGCCGAAAATATGCACGTTCAAGCTGAACAGCACGCGGTCGGTACGAGCCTTGAGATAAGGCATGGCCAGCTCGTCGAACATGGGGATCAGCTCGCGGGGCGGGCCGGGCAAAAGAATGACGGTCTTATTGTTCGCCTCGTCCGTGACGATCAGCCCGGGGGCCGTTCCTTGATCGTTGTGTAGTACGGTCGCCCCCTGTGGAACCATGGCCTGGCGTTCGTTATTTGGGGTCATGGTTCGTCCGGTGCGAGTAAAATGATCGCGGATATGGGCAAGGATCGACTCGTCTTTGTACAGTGGCAGACCAAACGTCTCGGCAACGGTCTCACGCGTCAGGTCGTCGTAGGTCGGGCCAAGACCGCCCGAGGTGATGACCAGATCGGCGCGCGACAGGGCGAGGCGGAGCGCTTCGCTCAAGCGACCGGGATGATCGCCTACGACACTTTGATGGTAGACACCGATGCCCAGCTCGGCCAGCCGGCGAGCCAAGTGGGAGGCGTTGGTGTTGATGATGTCACCGAGCAACAGTTCGGTGCCGACGCATAAGATTTCTGCCGTGCGGATGATATTCATAAGAAGTATAACACCTCCAATGGTTACATTGTATATTGTCAGTATAGCACAATCGCGCAAAAAAGTAAAGAGGGAGTTGATTTTCGCGAAAAAATGTGATATACTGGATTTGTTGAGATATTACGCCGTATTTTGCGGTGAGAAGCAGGAGGCAGCATATGAGCTTGTGTCAAAATTGTCCTCGAAATTGCATGGTGGATCGCGAATCCGGAGCCAAGGGATATTGCGGCGTCGACGCCACGGTGCGAATCGCACGCAGCGCGCTCCATCTATGGGAGGAGCCTATCATCAGCGGCAAGCGCGGCTCGGGAACCATCTTTTTCTCGGGGTGCAATTTGCGTTGTGTTTACTGCCAAAATTATGAGGTAAGCCATAACGGCAAGGGTCGCGCATTGACCTATCGTGAGCTGGCAGACCGAATGCTGGAGCTGCAGCGCCAAGGTGCGCACAACATCAATCTGGTCACGCCGACGCATTATGCCCCGGCGATCATTCAAGCGCTGAGCAAAATCCGCAAGCAACTGTACGTTCCTGTGATCTATAATTGCGGCGGCTACGAATCGGTGGAAACAATTGACGCGCTTGATGGCCTTGTCGATATTTACATGCCTGACTTGAAATATTATTCTTCCACTATTTCAAAGGACTATTCGGGAGCGGCTGACTATTTCAAGGTTGCCAAGGCGGCGCTTCTCCGTATGCAAAAGCAAGTGGGCAAGCCGGTAATCGACGAAAACGGTATGATGTCACGCGGACTTTTGGTTCGCCATTTGGTACTGCCCGGCTGCCGTAAGGATTCGATCGCTGTGTTGGACCAGTTGGCGAAGATGTTCACGCCTGACGACTTTTTGCTGAGCTTGATGAGTCAGTACACGCCTGATTTTGTTCCTGAGGATTGTCCTCACGACAATTTGCGCCGTCGTATTACCTCGCTGGAATATGAAAGTGTGGTCAATCAAATGCAAAAGCTGGGCTTTGAGGGCTACGTTCAACAGCGAACCTCGGCCAATGCGGCTTACACCCCCGTATTTGAAGGAGACGACGAGTAAATAATGAAAGCAGGAAAATCCAAACGGATTTTCCTGCTTTTATCTTTTATTTTTCGATTAACGGAACTGGCTGATGTGCTCTGCGGCAACCGAACCGTCAACAACCGTGATGTCCTCATCGGCCAGATCGCGGATCACGGGATTGAACGCATAATCGCCAATCTCGGTCAACGATGCAGGCAGCGACAGCGTCTTAACAGCGGTGCATTTGTAGAATGCTTGAGCACCAACCGAAACCGTACCCTCGGGAATGATGATGGCCGTCAGGGCGACGCAATCACCAAACGCGAACGCACCGATGGAGGTAAGCGTCTTGGGGAAGGTGATGGTAGGGAGAGAAGCACAGTTTGCAAACGCATAAAAGCCGATTGTTGTCAAGCCCTCGGACAGCGTGCAGGAGATCAAGGAAGAGCAGTTGTAGAACGCGCCCTCGTCGATCGTTTCAACGGAAGCGGGAAGCTCAACCGTCTTGAGTGCTTCACAGTAAGCAAATGCATGTTTACCGATGCTGACAACATCTGCCTCGCACTTGATATCAGAAATATTAGACTTAGCACGGAATGCGCCGTCCGCGATGGCGACAACCTGTCTTTCCTCGATGACTGCGGGAATGGTGACAAGGTGAGGCTCGTCGTTACCGGCAAAGTCGGTAATAGCGACGGTGGTACTGCTCAAGTATTCGTATGTAAAGGTATCTCCCTGGCTGTCTTTATAGACCAGTGATTCGGTACCGATGTTGATAACAGGGTCGTCGATTACATCATCTTCTGGGGAACATGCCGTCACGGTGCACAGCAGAGCAAATACTGCCAGCATCAGGGCAAATATGCGTTTTGTCATGGATAGTATCCTCCGTTATATTCATTCGACAGTTCATTATACAGCAATATTGCGAAAAAGTCAAGAGTTTTAGGGGGTATGATTGTAAATATTTTGCGTACAAACTGTTTAGAAATGGAGGAATACCATCTTTTGGTTTTCTTCATGAGGCTTGTACTGTGTTCGAGCGGTAAAAGGAGCAATCGCTAAATTTTCAGCAACTACTCCTTGAGCCTCGCCCAGCTTCGCGCGCTCGGTGTATGGCTTTATGCCATTTCTTTGTCGTTCCACAAAGAAATGGCGAAAGAAAACAGATTTCGGTAAGCCGAAATCGCAAGTTTGCTTGTTCGCTAAACGCGAACATCGCGCAAGCGCGGGCGCAAACATTGCGCGCCCGGACGTTCCCTCCGAGGCCTCCCTCCGAACGCGAAAAGTCGTTCCGCTGTCGCCTCACTCAATTTTTCGCGAAGGTAAGCATCTTCAGCCTTTGCGTTTGCAAGTTAAAGAAACCAGATTTCGGCAAGGCGAAATCGCAAGTTTGCTTGTTCGCGGTCGCGAACATCGTGCTTCGCACGGGCGCAAACATTGCTGCAAACACGGAAGCAGCACGCAAGCAGAACAGCAAACGCTTTTTCCATCCTTCATCCCACCCAGTCCAACTAAATTCCAAGCAAAACGATTTTGCCTTCTTCGCCTGCCGCTCGTGGTAGCAAAACTTGAAGCATGGTATAAAAGAGTTTTATGTCTATCTCTTGATCCGCTTTGAAGAGCGGCACGGACATGGGAGTTCCAAGAGGGAACGTCTTGGCTGACTTTC
>JAFVZV010000046.1 GCA_017507985.1 Clostridia bacterium | reverse complement strand
GCACCTCCCATTTTCTTTGGATATATCATACCATATGGAGAAAAAAAAGTCAACGATATAACATGAATTGCACAATATTTGCCCTTTTGCACAAAGAAAAAGATCCGCCTGCGTTTGCCGACGGATCTTTGATTTTTACTCGGGCTGAACGAAGCGGATGGACTCGATCACAACCTTGTTGATCGGGATACTCTTCTCTCCGCCTTCGTTGTTTTTGACCGGCGTTTCCGCGATCAGATCGACTGCGTCCATCCCCGCAACGACGTATCCGAAGGATGCATAGGAGCCATTGAGATGTGCAGAGGTCTTGTGCACGATAAAGAACTGGCAGGACGCGCTGTTGAATTCATCGCCGCGTGCCATAGAAACAACACCGCGAATGTGCTTGAGATTGTTTTGGAAATTATTGCGGTTGAACTCGCCCTTAATATCCGTACCGGAGTCGCCCGTGCCGTCTCCCTCCGGGTCACCGCCCTGGATCATAAAATTCTTAACAACACGGTGGATGGTCAGACCGTCATAGAAATGCTCAGACACCAGCTTTTGGAAGTTGGCTACTGTTTCGGGAGCGACCTCGGGGTAAAGACGTACAATGATATCCTCACACTGGGTCTTCTCTCCCCCCTCAGCCGCCGTAATGCTGACCGAGATCTTAACGTAGTTGGTGACCGTTTCCGTTTCAGTACACAGAGAAGCGTCAACGCTCGAAAAATCCAGATCGGCAAATGCAGGGGCCTTGTGCGTGTTACATGCCGTCGTCATCAGCATCAAAGCGCACAACATAAAAAGCAGCATCGCTCTGATTGCGATTCGATATTGTCTCATCATAGATAAAACTCCTTTTTCTTTGTTATCATACCTATATATTGTAGCAGAAAAGCAGGACTGTGTCAAGAACAATTCCACTCATGTGGGCAAAAGAGATATATTTTTCCGTCCACTCGCACATAATAGTGATAAACGTTCGGAGGTGATGCAAATGAACCCAAATACGCATATCTGGCAAGAGCGCGCCGCCAAGTTATTCGTTATTCTTGCCCTGCTTGCCGTGGCTTACTTTTTTATGGAGACCGCACTGCAATTGGTGCTTCCCTTCTTACTTGCGGCACTTTTGGCAGCCATCATTCGCCCCATCGCGGCTTTTCTGGAAAGAAAGTGCAAAATGCCCCGTAAGATCGCCTCTATCCTTCTTTTGATTCTACTCTTATTTTTCTTTAGTGTTCTGATCGTTTTGGGATGCGAGCGGCTGATTGTTGAGCTTCAAAAGTTGCTCGATCAGATCGGCACCGACGGCGCTGTTTGGAGCGCAAAGATTTCAAGCATGATCGAGATCGTCACCGGGCTGAGCGAGCACATTCCCTTTTTGGCCAAGATCAGATCCAACGGTTCTTTGGCATCTTTTTGGGGCGAAGTGGACGCCAAACTGGCCGAAATCATTTCCGACACACTCACGCGTTGGAGCGCTCGTATTCCCGACGCCATTGCCGCTTTGATCCGCGGCATTCCCGGAGCGATCATTTTCTTTTTGACCTTTCTTCTCGCCGCCTTTTATTTATGTGCTGATCTGCCCGACATTGCCAAAAAACTCACGTCCCTTCTTCCCACTCACTGGCAAGAGCGTGTTCCACAAGGGAAAGAAAAGCTAACGAAAATGGGCGGTAATTATTTGCGAGCCTACTTTCTCTTGTTTCTTTTGACATTCGTGGAGCTGCTGATCGGATTTACCTTTTTGCGCTTGCCATATATATTTTTACCCGCCTTGCTCATTGCCGTTGTGGACATTTTACCTGTCCTTGGGGTATCGACCGTGTTGGTTCCATGGGGGTTGATCGAGCTGTTGCGAGGGGAGATAAAGATTGGCACAGCGCTGTTGGTGCTTTGTGCTATTATGCTATTGATCCGCCAGTTAGCCGAGCCACGCATTGTAGGAAAAAGCATTGGGCTTCATCCCTTGGCAACGCTGTTTGCCGCTTATGTGGGATTGCGGTTGTTTGGCTTGTTTGGTATGCTGATCGGTCCTGCGGTGGCGCTACTCATTAAGGGTTGGGTGAAGCCGCGAGAGGGGGAAAGTTAAATTTCCTGCTACTTCTTCTACGGGCGCACACAGCTTCGCGCGTGCGCTGTGCCACAATAGATGCCATTTCTTTGTCGTTCCTCAAAGAAATGGCGAAAAAAAAAAGGAACCAAGGCGTCCCCCCCTTGGATTCCCCTTTCCGTGCCGCGCAATGCCGTTTACGAGTCAAAAGAAAAAGCTGTGGAACGCTTTGATTACGCCCCACAGCATTTCTCATTTCTTATCCACTCTCATCTTTGCAATTTTCTTTCCGTCAGGCGTTACGTATGCTGTCCAGTTGGTATGATAAATCACCAGCCCCGGCTTGCCACCCGCCGGCTTTTTGACATTGCGCACGCGAGTGTAGTCCACGGCGATATTATCACCGCCTACCGCCTTGGAAAAATAAGCAGCAATCTCGGCGGCCTCGGTAAAGTCGCGGTCGCTTGGCTCCTCATCGCCGTTACATACAAGCACCGTGTGCGAGCCCGGAACGTTCTTGGCATGGAACCAATAGTCGTTGCGATCGGCCAGCTTATGGGTGATATACTCGTTTTGCACATTATTTTTACCACACAGCACGCGCAGGCCATCTGTCGTGACAAACTGCGCCACCTTAGGTGTCGTCTGCTTATGCGCACGATACTGCTTCATACGGGATGCATAGCCGCTACGGTACAGCTCGTCGCGGATCTCGGCAAGATCCGCATCTGTTTCGGCGTGTGTAAGAGCATCGAACACGCTGTAAATATACGTCAGCTCGCTCTCTCCCAGCGCAATCTGCCGCGTCAGCTCTTCCCTTGCGGTTTTGCTCTTATTGTACTTTTTATAGTACACCTGCGCATTGGCGGTAGGGCTAAGTCTTGAATCCAGCGACACGGTACGGCTTCCATAGCTGCCGTCCTCCTCATGGTAGTCTTCATAGTCGGTCAGTGTCGCCTGCGTCATACCACGCTCAAGCAGATATAAATTGGCCGTGATCAGATCCCCTGCCCGTTTGTACTCAATGCCCTTTTCACAGTCAGCCAGCTCGCCGCGCTGAAGGTCTAACTTCTTATGCAAACGCGCCTCGGCATTGGTCAGAATATGCAAGATGTCTGCCGCCCGTTGCTTGACTCTCGTTTCTCTGTCACGCGTGGAAAAATAACGATCAAGCAACTCACCCGCCGTTCCGCTTTTTGCTTCAAAAGACCTGCCGTATTGTGTCAGCGGCAGAAAGGAATACTCGACCGACCGCTCGCCATCCATATATAAGGTCGGCTCAAAATCGCACCGACGGATACGGTCGATCACCGCATCAAAGCCACGCCAAAGCATAGCGGCTGTACAGCCCTCCAGCGGCGTTTCTGTGTCAGCCGTAACCAAATACACCATCTCGCGTGCGACAGCCGCCGAAATACCCTGAAAGGTGGACAACAGCCACTTGTGGGCCGGGCGTCCCAACGGTGCGGCGGCATGCAGATCATAGAATCCCTGTTCCGTGACCGATAGAGGATCTACCTTATCCTGTGCGGGAGGCAGCTCATACGTCATGCCGGGCAACACCTGGCGCATCGAGCTGGTAGAAAAATCCACCGGGCGCAATACAGCCAGAATCTTGCCTTTTTCATCGGTAAACATCATATTGCTGTATTTGCCCATGATTTCGGCAATCAAATAGCGGCGGCAGGCAAAGCCCATTTCGTCTCGCGTTTCAAATTCAAGGCGAACCACACGCTCAAAGCCCTCTTGACGAATATCGGACAGCTTCGCTCCCGACAAATGCTTGCGCAATAGCATACACAGCATAGGCGCCGTCAGCGGATTCTCCTTTTGCACAGTAGTAAAACCAATGCGAGGGTTATTGGATCCTGCGTGAATGAGCAATCGCCTTCCCCCTTCAAACGAGCGCATTTGCAGCACGATCTCGTCCTTTTCGGGCTGACTAATCTTTTCAATGCGCGCACCAAGCGCGGCAGTTTTAATCTCGTGTATCACACAAGCAAGCATTCCTGCGTCAAATGCCATAGCCGCCACTCCTTTCTGTTAACATCATACGAATCATTAAAACATTTCGGCAAGCACACCCAAATGAGGTACGATCACATCGGGGCGCTCGTCGCCCGTCGCCGCCTCGCCTTCCGCGGCACTCGTTCCCCCAGTCAGAACCAAAACCGAGGTCGCGCCCGCACGATTGCCAAAAGCAATATCGGTATACAGTCTGTCACCGATCATGCACATCTGGCGGGCGCGCAGTCCGGTCTGCTGTTCGATCAACGCCATACCTTCAGGCATAGGCTTGCCCATAAAAATGGGTGCTGTATCCGTCGCCGCTGTAATCATGGCGGCAATCGAGCCTGCGTCGGGCAAAAGGCAATCTTCAATGGGCACACTGCGATCAGGATGGGTGCAAATATACGTTGCCCCACGTTGGATCATGCGGCAAGCCGCGGCGGCCTTATCGAACGTAAACGACTTATCAAAGCCCGACACGACCACATCGGCCGTGGGAGAGGAAGCAGAAACAACCCTGATCCCCGCGTCGATGAACATTTGCTCCATTTCGGGCACGCCTACCAAATAGACCTTGGCATCCGGATGATTCTTTTTCAGATACGCAATGGTTACGTCTCCCGCCGAGATCATCTCGTCCTCACGCGGTTCAAAGCCCATCGCCCCCAAATAATCCACCATCTGCTTGTGTGGGCGGTTGGGATTGTTGGTATAAAAAATCACCCGTTTTCCGGCCGCGCGCAGACGCAAAATAAAGTCAATCGCCTCGGGCAAAGGGCGTGTCCCCAGCGCCACCGTTCCGTCAATATCAAAAATAAAGCACTTCAGCTCGCGCACGTGCGAATATGGTGCCGACATATCTACATGATTTGGCATGGTTTCATCTTTCCAAATGGTATTTGGCAGCATAGCGCTGCCGAAAAATATTATATCACATAGTTGCAATTTTTACAAGAAGATGGTATAATTATTGCAGTAAGATTTTTTCACCCTCGGAGGTATGGCATGAAAAAGACCGTCATTGGCATTGATATCGGCGGAAGCACAACCAAGATTGTCGGCTTTCACTTTGAACAGGATAAAAAGCCCACGCTGATCGCACCGCAGTTTGTCCGCGCGACCGATCCCGTTACATCCATGTACGGTGCGTTCGGCAAATTTACCGATCAGAACGGACTCTCGCTCGACCAGATCGATCGTGTCATGATGACGGGGGTCGGCTCGTCCGTATCCCAAAATCCTATCTATGGTCTTCCCTGCCGCAAGGTGTCCGAGTTTACCTGCGTGGGACTGGGCGGCCTATATCTTTCGGGCTTGCAGGAGGCCATCGTCGTCAGCATGGGCACAGGTACAGCTCTGATCCACGCCAAGGCGAAAAAGCTTGATGAGAGCGGTGCTCCCATCGTCAGCAACGAGCAGGATACCGAGATCGAGTATTTGGGCGGTACGGGAGTGGGCGGCGGTACGCTGATTGGCCTGACCAAAAAGCTGACGGGCGTTGCCACCATTGAGCACATCGAGCAAATCTGCCGCGAGGGCAATATTGAAAACGTCGATCTTCGCGTTGGTGACATCTCGCGCGACAGCTTCCCCAACATGAACGAAAAGCTGACCGCCTCCAACTTCGGTAAGGTCAGCGACCTCGCAACCCCCAGCGATATTGCTTTGGGCGTGGCCAATCTCGTGGCCGAGACCATTTTCATGATGGCTATCTTCGCCGCCCGCTCGTTTGGACTTAAGGATATCGTCCTCATCGGCAATCTGTCCACTCTGCCCCCCGTCCGCCGCGTGTTCGACGAACTACAAGAGGGCTTTGGCGTGCGCTTCATCATCCCCGAAAATTCGCAGTACGGCACGGTCATTGGAGCGGCGCTGTATCGGTAAAGGAATAGCAAACCACCCACCATGTATCATGGTGGGTGGTTTTTCGTCAGAACAAACTTATGTAGCTATTGCATGGATCAGCGCACGAACCACCCTGCTTTGCCCTAATATTTCCCCATATAAAGTTCTTGAAAGGGGTGTGGGGAAAACTTCTTTCAAGAAGTTTTCCCCACTCGTCCTTATATTTCATTACTTCAGCATGCCTTCCAGCGTTGCCTTGGTGCTTGCCAGCGCGGCGTCGATCTGCGACGCGTCGCGACCGCCTGCCATAGCGTTGTCGGGACGTCCGCCGCCCTTACCGCCGGTCACAGCGGCAACGGCACCAACCAGCTTGCCTGCGTGTGCGCCGTGAGCAACTGCATCCTTGCCGGCACCTGCGACAAAATTAAGCTTGCCGTCAGCCTCAACAGCCAACACGACAACAGCATTTTCGTGCTTTGCCTTGATATCGTCCACCAGCGTGCGTGCCATATCGACATTCATGCCCTCGGCACGAGCAGCTACCAGCATCGCTCCCTTAACATCGACTGCACTTGCCAAAATCGCATCCAGTTTGCCGCCGGCCAGTTTGGCGTTGAGCGCCTCGATCTCCTTCTTTGCCGTAGCGATCTCACCCTGCAGAGCAGTTGCCTTCTTAGCAACGTCAGACACATTGGGAACCTTCAGCTCGCGTGCAACCTCGTGCAAGAGCGCATCCTTGCCTGCCAGCAACGCCAGCACGCCCGTGCCGGTTACGGCCTCGATACGACGAACACCGGCAGCAACGGAAGACTCGCCCACGATCTTAAAGAGACCAATCTTGCCCGTATTGTCTACGTGCGTACCGCCGCACAACTCGATGGACTTAGAACCCATGCGAACCACGCGGACCGTCTTGCCGTACTTCTCCCCGAACAGCGCCATCGCGCCCAGCTTCTTGGCCTCGTCGATGGGCATCTCGGTCATAGAGCCCTCGCCTGCGCTGAGAATTTCAGCATTGACCAACAATTCGACCTGGGCGATCTCCTCGGCGCTCAAAGCGCTAAAGTGGGTAAAGTCAAAGCGGCAAACTGTGTCGGACACGTATGAACCTGCCTGCTCGACGTGGTTACCAAGCACTGCGCGAAGCGCATTCTGCAGCAGGTGTGCGGCCGAGTGGTTGCGCATGATGGCCAGACGGCGGTTCTCGCACACCTTGGCACTTACGATGTCACCCACACGGACAATTCCATTCTTGATCTCACACAAATGAATATAAACACCGTCATTCTTCTTGGTGTCAACGACACTTACCTCGGCAACATCGGAGCTGATCACGCCCGTATCGCCGATCTGACCGCCGCCCTCACCATAGAAGGGGGTCTTGTCCAGCACGATGCTGCACTCGCCCTCGGAGATTTCATTCACCAACATCTCGTCTGCGATGATGGCTACGATTTTGGCCTCGCTTGCCATAGCGTCGTAGCCGACGAACTCGGTCTTGGGCAGATCAGTAAGCAATGATCCGGACGCATTTGCCCAGCCGCTGATGTTAGCACGCGCTTCTCTTGCGCGAGTTCTCTGCTCTTGCATAAGAACCGTGAAGCGCTCATTGTCAATGGCAAGTCCTGCCTCCTCGGCGATCTCTCGAGTCAGGTCTACGGGGAAACCGTAAGTATCGTACAGCTTAAAGGTGTCGTCGCCCGACAGCACAGTTTTACCTGCGTCCTTGGTATCGGCGATCATGGTATTCAGAATATTCAAGCCTGCGTCAATGGTAGCGGCAAAGCGCTCTTCTTCCATAGACAGCACCTTGAGAATGTAATCCTTCTTTTCACCCAGTTCAGGATATGCCTCATAAGATTCGCCGATCGCCGTTTCACACAGCTCGCACAGGAATGCGCGATTGATACCCAGTAGCTTGCCGTGACGGCAAGCACGACGGATGATACGGCGCAGAACGTAGCCACGACCCTCGTTGGAAGGAATGACACCATCAGCGATCATAAACATGGACGATCGGATATGGTCAGTGATGACACGAATGGAAATATCATTGTTCTTATCCGCGCCGTAGGTCTTATCTGCAATGGTGCAGACATGATCCAAAATCTTGCGAATGGAATCGACCTCGAACATATTGTCAACACCCTGCATAACGCAAGCCAATCTCTCAAGACCCATGCCCGTGTCAATATTCTTTTGTGCCAACTCGGTATAGTTGCCGTTGCCATCGTTGTTGAACTGGGAGAATACGTTGTTCCAGATCTCCATGAAACGATCGCACTCACAGCCGGGCTTACAGTCGGGGCTGCCGCAGCCGTATTTCAAACCACGGTCGAAGTAAATTTCAGAGCAAGGGCCGCAGGGGCCGGTACCGTGCTCCCAGAAGTTGTCGGCCTTACCGAGACGAACAACGTGCGAAGCATCTACGCCAACACGGTTAACCCAAATATCATAAGCCTCCTCATCGTTTTCATAAATCGAAGGCCACAGCAGATCGGTAGGAATCTCGAGCGTTTCGGTCAGAAACTCCCATGCCCACGGAATTGCCTCATATTTGAAATAATCGCCAAACGAGAAGTTGCCCAGCATTTCAAAAAAGGTACCGTGTCTTGCCGTATGACCCACGCGTTCAAGGTCAGGCGTACGAATGCACTTTTGGCAAGTGCAAACACGATTACGAGGCGGTTCCTCCTCACCGGTAAAATACTTTTTCATAGGTGCCATGCCCGAGTTGATCAGCAGCAACGACGGGTCATTGATAGGTACCAGCGGGAACGAAGGCAAGCGCAAGTGATCCTTGCTCTCAAAGAAGGCAAGATACTTCTCACGCAATTCGTTAAGTGAAGTCCATTTCATAATAAACATCCATCCTTTCAAACGGAAATATATTTACACAAATTCATATTAGTATATCACGTTTTTCCTTATATGTCAAGCAAAATTAAGCATTTCCGTCTGAAAACCACCAAAAAAGAGGAGCCGCCGCTTGTCGCGACAGCTCCCTTTTTTGTTCCGAAGTAACTCGGATATTTTGTTGTATCAGTCTGCCGTCAGACCGGATCTCTCAATACCCTGTACCAGGAAGTTTTGGCAGAACAGGTAGAGAATAACCAACGGCAGGATAATCACCAGACCGCAGGTATTACGAATGGCGGCATAATACAGGCTCTGACCCGAATAATCGAGCTTCAAAGAAGACGGAATACCGACGATCTTAACAAGCAGCTCGGTTTTGGTCGAAGTAAAGAACATGGTCGTATAGAAGTCATCGGTCCACTGCCAGCAGAATGCGAACAGGAACACGGTGATCATCATGGGCACGGACAAAGGCAGAATGATCTGGAAGAAGGTGCGCATGGTGCCTGCACCGTCCAGATAAGCCGATTCCTCGAGTGCGTCCGGAACGCCCGTGAAGAACTGACGAAGCATGTAGATGTACAGACCGTTTTTGAACGCCAGACCGGTGATCGACATGATGATCAGAGGTGCATAGGTGTTACACAGGTTGAGGCCGTACGGTGTCCAAATCTCGGCAAGCTTGGTCTTCTCGGGGATGATATCGATCACGCCCTCAAGGAAGGTCTCGCCAAACAGCGTAATACCGCCGCCTGCCAGGAACTGGAAGATACCAAAGATATCAAAGTAACGGAAGGTCATGAACATGGACAGTTGCAACGTCTGGTGAGGAATGATCATCGTCAGCATGACCAAAAGGAACAACAGCTTGTTACCTCTGAAACGGAACTTCGCAAAGCCGTAACCAATCAAGCTACAAATGAACATCTGAATCAGCGCGCAAGACAGCGACAGCGTAAACGTGTTCACAAACGATTTCCAATAGCCAAGCTCACTCAAAACCGCCTTGTAGGTGTCCAAGGTAAAGTGCTTGGGAATGAGTCGGACCGTTACGTCGATAAAGTCTTCCGGTGCCATAAAGGAACTGGCGATTTTTGTCAAGAAAGGAAACAGGACAACGTAAGCAATACCGATCAGCAGAACCAAACGGAAAATATACCAAACGACGTTTTTCAGAAAGTAAACGGAAAGGAATTTTGCCTTCAGTCTCTCAAT
>JAFVZV010000045.1 GCA_017507985.1 Clostridia bacterium | reverse complement strand
GTAGAAACGAATGCTGTACATATCAGCTGCCCATGCACGCTGAGGGTTGTTGTGACCGATGGTCAGGGTATCTGCAATATTGGTATGCTCGGGCACGCCGCGGCCTGCCTCGGTACCGTTGATGTAAATAATGCATACGGGGCCGCCTTCAGCATTCATATCAAAGGTAATGGCGATGGTAGAGCCAATGCCGTCACTCTCCAGAGCTGCTGCGCCGTCGTCAACCTTGGGACGGTCCTGGTTCTTGTCATTATACTTGTACTCCAGCTCGTCTCTGTCGTCGTCTTCCTGAGGAACACGGATGAACAGAGAGAACTCGTCGTTATCCGAGCACATCAGGGTGATCCAGTCGGTTGCCTTGAGGTCAAGGTCGCCTGCGGAAAACTCAATGGTGTACGCTTCACCGTTGATCACGTCAACAAGTGCCTCGGGGAAATAAAAAGATTCGGAATCAAGGTGGAAAGCGTTATCCTTCCAGTAGTTGGTTTCATTCAAACGAACATTGAAATGATTCTTGTTACCGGACAGGTCTCTCCAAAGTGTCGTCTCGTAATTCTGCTCGCCATTGGAGTTGTTTGCGCCGTCATACCAGGCAACTAAACCATCCTGGACAAATTCGGGAGCATCTGCAGCAGATGTCGTAAGGCTCAGGCAAGTCATGCAACCCATGATCAGGGAAAGCGCCATCACCATAGACAGATAAAAACGTAAGGTGCGCATGGTGTTAATCTCCTTCATATTTATTATTGATATTTGAATAGGGCATACGTCCCGACCTCTTGCTGTCGGGGATGCAACCTACACCACTATCCATTATAAAAGAATCCCAGGCAAAAGTCAAGCAAAGCCTTTTCGCATTTCATGACTTTCCGCCGATATTCCATGACCAATCCCTCCTCTTTCTCCGTTTTGGCTTGCCAACGCCCTTCGACTGTGCTATAATGCAATCATATTTCAACATCCGAGTGAGGCTTTATGCAACCTATAGAAATTGCCGGACAGATCATCAGTCTGATCGCCGTGATCCTGTCCTTTGTTACATATCAAATGAAATCCAAAAATGGCATTATGGTCATGCTATCCATCGCAACCGGCATCTCCTGCATTGCCTACGCACTGCTTGGCGGAACCGTCGCTTTAGTCCTCAATCTGGTCAGCATCGTGCGTAATATCTGCTTTTACCACAAGGATAAAAAGATCCTTTCCAGCAAAGCAGTGCCCATCGTGCTCGCTCTGATCATGGGCGTGCTCAGCATCTTTACCTGGGAGGGCGCGCATTCCGCGTTCTTTGTGGTGGGCCTGATGCTCAATACGCTCGCCATGGGCTACTTCAACGCGCAAAATCTGCGATGGAGCATTCTTCTGACCTCCTCACTGATTCTGATCTACAATCTTTTCATTCCCTCGATCGGCGGCACGATCAACGAAGTGGTCGCCATCACATCGGCGGTGATCGGCATTATCCGTTACCGCAAAAAGGATGTCCCCGACGCACAAAAAAATCAAAGAAAGGATATCAAGCTATGAAGCACATGAATGCTCAGGTAGAACAGCTGCTGCAAACCAATTACATCCCCGAGGTCGCGCAAGGCATTCGCGAGCTTGAACAGATGTTAGACGAGAACGAGGCTCTTGCCGCTGCGCACGACGATATCGTGCATCGCTACGTAGTGACCGAAACGCTTTCCATGGCGGATGCGCTGACCGAGCTCAAGGCGTTGGCGGAAAAGTTTGATAAAAACGAATACGCACTCGATCTTTTGCTGATCCTGAACAGCTTGCCCACCCTGTACCAAAAATACAAGCAGAATCATATCCCCGACGAGATCTTTTTCGAATCCATGGACGATATTCGCTGCAAGGTCAACGAATGCGTGGAATGCAAGGGCGTTGTGGGCACGTTCGTGGCCGATTGGTACGACAGATTTTTCAAGCTGACCTGCTTTGCTTACGGTCGCTTCCAGTACGAGGTCATGACCTACGAGGGCGAGGACTTCACCATGTCCTCGGGTAAGATTTTCAAAACAGGCGACAAATACATCAATATGCACATTCCCTCGCGCGGCATCCCGCTGACCGACGAGGTACGCCTTGCTTCCTATCGCGCAGCCTACCCGCACTTCTCTTCCCTGTTTGAGGACGGCATCGTGATCTTCGGCTGCTCCTCCTGGCTGCTCTACCCCAGACATCGCGAATTTTTGCCCGCGGGAATGAACCTCTTGAAATTCATGGGAGATTTCGAAATGGTCAACTGGAAGGAAACCCCTGACGATTTCCATGACAGATGGCGTCTGTACGGCAAGCACGCCGCACTTCCGGATGATCAGCTGCCCTGTGATACCACCATGCGCCGCGCGTATGCAGCATGGCTGCAGGCAGGTAACCCCACGGGTCGCGGCTTTGGCATTTTCGCCTTTGACGGCAAAGAAATTCTGAAATAAAAGGGAGTCATGCAATGAAAAACAAGGTCATTCTCATTTCGATCGACGGTGCACGCGCGGACGCAATGCATCTGTGCGGCAACCCTTACGTAAAAACGCTGGAGCAGCTTTGCACCTATAATTACAATTCGCAAGCTGTGCTTCCCTCGGACACCTTCCCCTGCCACTATTCCATGACCCACGGCCAAACACCCGACCGTCACGGAATCAAGACCAACATTTACGTCAAGCCGGAAAATCCCACACCCGGTATTTTTGAGACCGTGCGCAACGCCGGCGGCACGACCGGTATGTTCTATAACTGGGACTATCTGCGCGATCTTGCCTCTCCCGGCAGCTATACCTTCTCGTTCTGCCTGAACATCGATTACGACGATCTCTCCGATACCGCAGTCACCGATCATTGCCTGATGGCCATCGACCGCTATCATCCCGATTTCGTCATGCTGTATATGCTGGATCTGGACGAAAAGGGCGGTCACTCCAAGGGCTGGATGAGCGAGGAATACCTGCGCCGCCTGTCCATCGCAATCGACAACGTCAAACGCGTGATCGAAACCTGTGGCGAGGAATATTCCATTGTGATCACGGCAGACCACGGCGGGCACGATTTCACGCACGGCTCGGCCGCTCCCGAGGACATGACCATTCCGCTGTTTTTGTACGGCCCCGACTTTGAGCCGGGCAAGACGGTAGAAAACACTTCCCTGATCGATATCACTCCCACCATTGCAGCAGTGATGGGCATTGAGCCGCACCCAGAATGGGACGGTCGCTCGCTGATCAACCGCTCATAACCGGAGGACAGGAGGATGACAGTCTTAAAGAAATGCCTCGCGTCAGCCCTGGTCATGCTCGTATGCATCACCCTATGTATTCCTTCGGTCTTTGCATCCGAGCAGCAAGACGCATCGCCCAAGACGCTGCTCGCCCTGGGCGACTCGCTTACAACGGGATACGGTCTTGACAATTACGTGCCCGGCCAGAGCCCCTACCTTTGCAACTCCTACGTCAATATCATTGCACAGGCGCTGGGTCTGGAAGGCGGCAGCACCTATATCAACCGCGCGGTCAACGGCGACCGAAGCGCGGATCTCGCCCGGCTGATCCCCTCCCTTGAAGCAGAGGTCGGATCGTCGGATCTGATCATCATCACCATCGGTGGAAACGATCTGCTCAGCATCGTACCCGCAATCGCATCCCAAATCGCCCGCGTCTGAGGCGAATGCGTTGGAGGCAAATACTCCTACGGTTTCTCCTGTTTTAAGGAATTTTTCGTTAACTATTCTGAAACGCTCACCCTTAGCTTTAAGACCGACGTCAATTCCGCGTTCGGTAAGCAGCTCTGCCGCCCTGGCGTCAAGAATAAGTCCGTTTTTTAAATCCCTCTCGCTCAGG
>JAFVZV010000044.1 GCA_017507985.1 Clostridia bacterium | reverse complement strand
TTTCTATGTTATAGTTATGTACAATTACTGATTGTACTTATCAGCCAAGGCGTTCAAATCCTCCATTGCCTTTTCCAAGCGGCTGGCTTCCTGATCCCAGAAGGAGATAACACCGGTCTCACCTGTGTTAGTGTAGCGCAGAACCTGATCGGTAATGCCGACGGGGTCATACAGAAGACCCATGTCGTAGGTACGGGTCGAGAAGATCAGACCCAGCATTTCCTTGGACTCAGCATCACGAGTACCGCGGTTCTGAATAACGATCTCAAAGAAATCGTTGTAGATGTTATAGTAGGAATAATAGCTCATCAGCTCGATTGCGGCACCGATGATCTCGGTGTTACCCAGAGCGCTCATGGGGATTGCAAACAGCGAATCGTGGTAGTTGGAAACCTGGCTGTAGTACTGATCCTGGTCAGCAGAATACTTCGGAATAGGCAGAATACCGTAGTCGTCTACCATATCGCGCAGCGTCAAGCAGCCCTTGGCCTTGCTAAAGCTGAACAGTGCCTTGCCCTCATCAAACTTGGGCTGATTCTCGCCACCCAGATCTCTCTTGATCCAACTGTTCCAGTACCAGTCGGCGTACATGACATCTTCCAGAATGGTGATCATAATGTCGGTGGTCTCTTCCTCCGTGCGGTACTGGTAGTAGAACTCACCATTTTCATCTTTAGAAATGAACTTATAGCCCGAACCGATGTACAGGTTGTGAACGGGGTCGTCACCGTTGGATATACCATAGATATCCTTGTGATCCCAGTTATCGTCACCGTCGTCCTCGTGTGCCAAAGCCGCATATTCAGCCAGTGCCTCGATCGTCCATTCACCGTTTCTGACCAGGTCGTACAGGTCCTCAATACCCAAATCTTCAGCCATGCCAATGTTGTAGTAGATCAGCGTGGTAGCGCCCTTGTCCAGCAGCAGCATATCGGATACGGCAAACTCAACGTATTCGCCAAGGCTCAGTGCTTCGATTGCACTATCAACCCACCAAGGATCTTCGAAATCGATGTACTCAACGTCGTTCATATTCAGGAAGTATTCCTGACCCATCAGCTTCTGCGCACCGAACGCAAAGTAGTCTACCATCTGGTAGTCCTGGCTGTTGGTTTCGATCATGCTACGAACACGAGTCACAAAGTCGGGACCGTGAGCCAAGTACTCACACCCCATGACGATACCGTAATTCTCCTCGAGCCATGCGGTACGGTCGTAGATCTTGTCGCCGATCAAGTCACCAGGGCTGATCTCCATACCCGTAGAGGGGCAGATCTCATCCCAAGGAATGTAAGCTTCGTGTGCACCCTCATTCGTATAGTGCAGAACGTTAACTACGTTGTTGGTGTACGTACTAAAATTGGTCCCCTCCGAAACAGAAGGCAGAACCTCCTGGACCTCAGGCTTTCCCTCGTCGCCGCCGGGTGTTGTACCGCCAGGTGTTGTGCCGGGATTTGTACCGGGATTCGTACCGGGCTCGGGATCATTACATGCAGCAAAAACGCTCAGGCAAAGAACCAACGCCAACACAACCAGCAAAACGCGCAAAAAATTGGTTTTCATGACTTTTTCCTTTCAGAATTGTATTTTTCGGGCACAGCACCATAAAATGTCTTTTTTGCAAAATAGGTACAGTGCCACACCTTAATGCCATTATAACAAAAATTTATGTAATTGTCAATGACTCTGGCGCCACAATTTCATAATTTTTTCTTTATACCTCAGCTCGCTTGACAAAAAAAGGTGCGTATGCTATAATTAATCTGTATATTTATATATAAGTTGGAAAGGATTTTCATTATGGGTTTGATCAAAGCTAATGCGATCGTAGGTCAATCGGGCGGTCCCACCGCCGCCATCAACGCCACGCTTTGCGGTGTTATCCGCGGCATGCTGGAGTACGCCTCCGACTGTCGCCTGTACGGCATGCGCAATGGCATTGAGGGCTGTATGGAGGAGCGAATGGTCGATCTGACCGATCTGTTTACGCTGGAGGACGGCAAAACACCCGATGAGGCCGCGCTGAATCTGCTGACGCACACCCCCGCCGCCGCGCTCGGCTCCTGCCGCAAAAAGCTGCCCGATCCCAATCTGCCCGAGAACGAAGCGTTCTACGAGAAGCTGCTGGGCATTTTCAAAAAGAACCGGATTGAAACCTTTTTCTATATCGGCGGCAACGACTCGATGGACACCGTCGCCAAGCTGTCGGCCTACACCCGTCGCATCGGATATCCCTTAACTGTCATTGGCGTACCCAAGACCATCGACAACGACCTGGAGGGCACCGACCACACCCCCGGCTTCGGCTCGGCGGCCAAGTTCGTCGCCACCACCATGCAGGAAATTTTGCAGGACTGCGCCGTTTACACCGTCCCTGCCGTCACCATCGTTGAGATCATGGGACGCGACGCGGGCTGGCTGACCGCCTCGTCCGCCATCGGCCGTGTGGTGAACGGTCTTGCCCCCGACTACGTCTATCTGCCCGAGCGTTCCTTCTCGATGGACGCCTTTATGGAGGACGTCCGCGCGGCGCTCGCTCGCCATCCCAACGTGGTGATTGCCGTGTCCGAGGGCATTCGCTTTGCCGACGGCACACCCGTAGGTGCATCGGTTCAGAGCGGCGGTCAGGCGACCGACGTGTTCGGTCACAGCGCCCTGGCAGGCGCGGGCAAGGCGCTTGAATTTGCCGTCAAGGACCAGATCGGCTGCAAGGTGCGCTCGGTCGAGCTCAATCTGCCCCAACGCTGCGGCGCGCATCTGCTCTCGGCTGTGGATATTGAGGAATCGCTCCGCGTGGGCGCTGCTGCCGTCAAGGCGGCCGACGCAGGCGTGAGTGAAGTCATGATGACCATCAACCGCGCGTCCACCGCGCCTTATGCGTCCGAAATCGGACACTCGCCCGTCGAGGCCATCGCCAATCAGGTGCGCCGCGTGCCCGATGATTTCATCAACGCCGAGGCCAACAACGTCACCGACGAGTGCTGCCGTTATCTCGCTCCGCTGATCGTCGGCGAGGCCACCCCCGACTACGTAGGAGGACTTCCCGCTTTTTATACGTTTGACTGACCGCCGTTCACGAAAATAAACAACGCGAAAGGAGATCTGCCATGATGGATTTATTGAAACGCAAACCGTTATTATCCGGGATTTTGTACGAAGTCTTACTCCACGTTATCTTTTGGGGGCCGGTCGTTTTGGGCATATATTTCTCCGATAGAGATATTCCGCTCTTGGGTGTTTTGTTGATTCCTTTCCCCGTCTGCCTCTCTCTTGCTTTCCCTTTTATCCACAGAAAAATGCTTGTTGCCGGCAAAGGTTCTCGCTTTGTGCTCGGTACTCTGATCAGTGGAATCGTCATGAACTTGACTGAGATTTTCCTTGAACTAAATTTCCATGTTTTGCTACCGTTGGATTGGGGTGGACTAATCTTTTACTACATTTGGCTTATTTTCCTCGGTATATCAATCCTCAAATGGATCATCGCCGGCATCCAATCGCTCATTTACACGTGGCCCCGCCGTAACGCGCCTTCTACGGTAAGCGAAACATCCAACAAGTAAAACGAAAGAGGTATTATCATGAAAATCGCCGTTATTACCGGTGCGTCCTCGGGTATGGGACGCGAATTTGTCACCCAGCTTGATGCAAACGAGCAGTTTGACGAGCTGTGGCTCATCGCCCGCCGCAAGGAGCGCTTGGAGGAGCTGCAAGGCTGTGTCCGCGCCAAGGTACGCGCCATCCCGCTGGATCTCGGCAAGCGCGAGAGCATCGACGCATACAAGGCGCTGCTCGAGGAGCACAAGCCCGAGGTGGCGGTGCTGGTCAATGCGGCAGGCTTTGGCCATTTCCAGGCCTTTGCCGACGTATCTCTTGACGCACAGTGCGACATGGTCGATCTCAACTCCCGCGCGCTGATGTCCATGACCTACGTAACACTGCCCTACATGAAGGAAGGTAGCCGCGTCTATCAGCTCGGCTCGCTGTCCTCCTTCCAGCCCGTTCCCTGCATCAACGTCTACGCCGCGACCAAGGCGTTCGTGCTGTCCTTCTCTCGCGCGCTGAACGTCGAGTGGAAGTCGCGCGGCATCCGTGTGATGGCCGTTTGCCCCTACTGGGTCAAGACCGAGTTCTTCGATCGCGCCAAGACGGACGATACCATCTCCTATTACAACTATATGTACGAGGCCTCGGGTGTCGTCAAGCAGGCGATCCGCGACATGAAAAAGGGCAAGGACGTGTCCATTCACGGCAAGTACCCCAAGCTGCAAGTGGCGCTGGTTAAGTTCCTGCCCCACAAGCTGATCATGAAGATCTGGTGCAACCAGCAGAAGATTAAGTAAGAGGGACGGCCTCCGGCGGCTCAAGTCCGGCGTCTCAAGGAACTTTTTGAAAAAAGTTCCTTGAGAATCCTCAAAAACTTTCAAAGAAAAATAGGCATGCAGCCGGAACGGATTCTCCTAACCTTGTTTGGAAAGGACATCGCTATTCCCAAACATAGCTCCCGCAAGCTCGTGGGGCCCTTCCCACTCGCTCCACATGAAAAGAATTGCTATAGCACATTCCATCTATCTGTGCCCGCCGCTCGTGGTGGCAAGGCGAAGAGAGATGAGGGGAAAACCAAATTTTCCACGTCTTCTCCTCTTGACGATCATACTGCGCGCCTTTGGCGCGCGCTGATCTGTCCTGACTTTTATGTTCATTCTTTGTCATCCGACAAAGAACGAACCAAGAAAGCGGACCAAGGGGCCTAATACCCCTTGGCACCCCGCAAGACTTTTTGCTTGAGCAATCCTGCCGCTCGTGGTGTCAAAACGAAGAGAAACACTTTCCGTAGGGCGGGAGCTTTGCGGTCGCGCTATGGCGCGATGCCCGTGTCTAGCGGGCAAGCAACGCTCGTGTGTCTCGGCGCAAGCCGAGATGTGTAGAGCGGC
>JAFVZV010000043.1 GCA_017507985.1 Clostridia bacterium | reverse complement strand
GTTGCCCTCGGTGCGTCCCGCATACAGGGCGGGATTGTTCTTGCTCACGCCGTCGCACAGCACGCGAACGACCTTTCCGACAAGCTGCTGATTTTTTTCAAGTCCGATCTTATTTTGTACCGCAAGCAGGCGTTCAAACCGTGCGCTTTGCACGTCGTGCGGAATTTGATCCTCCATGCTCGCGGCAGGTGTTCCCTTTCGCGGAGAATAAATAAACGAATACAGCATGTCAAATTCGACGGTGCGAAGCATCGAAAGCGTCCCCTCAAAGTCCTCCTCGGTCTCGCCGGGGAAACCGACGATAATATCCGAGGTCAGCGTCACGTCGGGCATTTTTTCGCGCATATAGCGGACGGTATCAAGATATTTTGCAGTGTCGTAGTGCCGATTCATCACGCGCAGGATCTTGTCGCTTCCCGACTGCATAGGCAGATGGAACTGCCGCGCAATATGCTTCGAAGATGCCATCACGTCGATCAGCTTGCGGCTCGCATCCTTTGGATGGCTTGTCATAAAGCGTAGGACGTAGTCGCCCTCGATCCTGTCAAGCTCTGCGAGCAGATCGGCAAAATCATAGGGGTATCCGCTGTCCTTGCCGTAGGAATTGACGTTTTGCCCAAGGAGCGTAATGTCCTTGTAGCCGTCGGCAACCAGCCCCCGCACCTCGTCCAAAATCGCCCCCATCTCGCGGCTTCGCTCGCGCCCGCGCACGTAAGGGACAATGCAGTAGGAGCAAAAATTATTGCATCCGTACATGATCGAAACCCACGCGCGGTAGCTGCTTTCACGGTGGATCGGCAAGCCCTCGGCAACGAGATACGCACTCTCCTCGGGGCAAAAAACGCGCTTGCCACGCGTCAGCTTTTCTACGATGAGCTGAGGCAGACGGTGAAGCGACGACGTACCAAAGACGAAATCAACGTAAGGATAGCGATGCTTAATATCGTAGCGACGGTGCTCCTGCGTGACCATGCATCCGCATACCCCGATCAAAAGCGACGGCTTTTTCGCTTTAAGATGCTTATACTGTCCAACGATCGACAATGCCTTCAATTCGGCATGCTCGCGAATGGCGCAGGTGTTGACCAAAATAAGATCGGCATCGTCGGGCGCGTCGCAAAGTGTATACCCCATCGTCTCTGCCATACCCATCAGCTTTTCGCTGTCCGCCTCGTTTTGCTGACAGCCAAACGTCAGCACAAAGGCACGACGGCGAGTACCGACATCGGCGGCGTAACGGTCGTTGTCGGCACGGATCTGATCAATGTATGCACTCTGCGCCGCCACTTCCTCGCGCGGCAATATATTTCCCTTAGGTAAAGCCTGCTCGTTCATTCCATACGCCTCTCAAAATCATATATTGTTCGACACTATATTATACACGAAAAAGCAAGAAAAGTCAAGGCAAATATCAAGAACGGATCGTTAATTTTCGAATTTCCCAAAAAGCCGAGCATTTAACAATGTCTCACATCAAAATAAAATGATCCCCGAGGTCAAGGAAATTCTGCTGGAGCACAGGCAAAGACAAGCCGATTTTCAAAAGCAATTCCGCAAGGCATATTCCAAAAAGCATCTCGATATGGTGTGCGTCAATCCACTCGGCGAGCTGATCAAGCCGAGCTATATCACGGCACACTTTCCGAAGCTTCTCAAGCAGTACGGCATGAGAGATATCCGCTTCCACGATCTGCGCCACACCTGCGCGTCGC
>JAFVZV010000042.1 GCA_017507985.1 Clostridia bacterium | reverse complement strand
GGTCCATATGCGGATCGCCTGCCCGCCCATCATGTACAGCTGCAAGTACCTGAATTTCACCCGATCCAATAGCGAGATGGATCTCATCACCCGCCGCGTGATCATGGAGCTGGAGGGCAAAGAAGGCTTCGAGCACCTCGAGGAGTACAGCGACTCTACCACGGAGCGCGGCCGTAAGCTGCGCGAAGCCCTCTGCCATAAGTTCCGTTTCGATTCCCTCGAGTTCCAAACCCTCGACGGTATCCTCGATGCCGTCGGCATCGACCGCGACTGCCTGTGCACGTATTGCTGGACGGGTAAGGAGTAAGAGGCGAAGGGTACGACGTGGGGACTTTTTGAAAAAAGTCCCCACACCCCCAAAAACTTTTAAGGAAGAAACAGGAGCGTAGCCGGGACAACTTCTCCTAACTCTGTATGGGGAAGGACGTGCTCTATTCGATAGAATAGCTCCCGCGAGCTGCGTGGGACCCCACCCACTCCGCTCCACAATGATAGAATTACCCTTGTAGGAACGCGGGGAACCTCGCTTTCCTCACCCTGCCGCTCGTGGTAGCAAAATGGCGAGAGATACTCAAAAAACTTTTATGTCTTTCTCCTCTGTCCTCTTTGAAGAGCGGCACGAAAAGGGAGGCCCCGGAGGGAACGTCCGGGTTTCCTTCTTGGCTACTTCTTGGGAAACGCCAACAAGTAGCATCCGTATGCAGCGCGCCGCGTTGTGGCGCGCACTTCCCGTAGGCGAAGTTGTGAAAACTTTAGCCAAACCCCTTAAAAATCCCCTCTCTACCCCTTGCAAAATCAAAGAAATTCCGCTATAATATATGATGAGAAAATATGTATCGGCAACTGCGCCGCCAAAAAATAAAACAAAGGATCAAAACCTATGCCTAACTCCAACGAGCGAATGAATCACATCCGCAATTTTTCTATCATCGCCCACATCGACCACGGCAAAAGCACACTCGCAGACCGTCTGCTCGAGGTCACCCAGACTGTCGCCACGCGCGACATGGAATCTCAGCTGCTGGACAATATGGACCTTGAACGCGAGCGTGGTATCACCATCAAGGCCCGCGCCGTCAAGCTGAACTATACCGCCCCCGGCGGCGAGGTGTATACGCTGAATCTAATCGACACCCCCGGTCACGTCGACTTTAACTACGAGGTCTCTCGCTCGCTCAACGCCTGCGAGGGCGCTCTTCTCGTTGTTGACGCCAGCCAGGGTATCGAGGCTCAGACACTGGCCAATGCCTATCTGGCCATCGACGCAAACCTTGAGGTCGTTCCCGTCATCAACAAGATCGACCTGCCTGCCGCCGACGTGGACAAATGCCGCGCCGAGATCGAGGATGTCATCGGTCTTCCGGCCGAGGACTGTCCCGCGATTTCCGCTAAGGCCGGCATCAACATTCCCGACGTGCTCGAGGCGGTTGTCCGCGATATTCCCGCTCCCGTGGGCGACGAGGACGCGCCCTTAAAGGCTCTTGTTTTTGACTCCTACTACGACAGCTATCTTGGCGTTGTCGTTATGGTTCGTCTGCGTGACGGTTCGCTTCGCGCAGGTGAAAAAATGATGATGATGAGCACAGGCGCGACCTTTGACGTGGTCGAGGTCGGAACGCTTGAGCCGTTCGGTCTGAAAAAATGCGAGGTTCTGCGTGCCGGTGACGTCGGCTATATCACAGCCTCCATCAAGAGTGTAGGCGATACTCGCGTGGGCGATACCGTCACTCATCAAAACCGCCCTGCTGCCGAGGCTCTGCCCGGCTTCCGCCCGGCACAGTCCATGGTCTACGCCGGCATTTATCCTGCCGACGGTGCTCGCTACGGAGACCTGCGCGATGCGCTGGAAAAGCTACAGCTCAACGATGCTGCACTGCTGTTTGAACCCGAAACCTCCATCGCACTCGGCTTTGGCTTCCGTTGCGGCTTCCTCGGACTTCTTCATATGGAGATCATCGAGGAACGACTGGAACGCGAATTCAATCTCGATCTGATCACCACCGCCCCCAGCGTTATTTACAAGATTGAAAAGCGCGACGGCGAGACGGTGATGATCGACAATCCCTCCAATTATCCTTCCGCCGACGAAATCACACAGGCGTACGAGCCCATCGTTCGCGCCTCCATCATCACCCCCCTCGACTACGTGGGCAATCTGATGGACCTGTGTCAGGATCGCCGCGGCACCTTTATCGATATGAAGCACCTCGATCCCACTCGTGTAGAATTACTGTATGATCTGCCGCTGGGGGAGATCGTTTACGACTTTTTCGATGCCCTTAAGAGCCGCTCGCGCGGTTACGCCTCCCTGGACTACGAGATTAAAGGCTATGAGCAGTCCAAGCTGGTCAAGCTCGACTTTTTGCTCAATGGAGAAAAGGTGGATGCTCTGTCCTTCATCGTTCACGAGGACAAAGCGTATGCCCGTGCCCGCAAGATCGCGGAAAAGCTTAAGGATAACATTCCGCGCCAGTTGTTTGAAGTGCCTATCCAAGCTGCCATCGGAGCCAAAATTATTGCCCGCGAGACAGTCAAGGCTATGAGAAAAGACGTGCTTGCCAAGTGCTACGGCGGTGATATCACACGTAAAAAGAAACTGCTTGAAAAGCAAAAAGAAGGCAAGAAAAAGATGCGTCAGCTTGGCAGCATCCAGATCTCGCCCGAAGCATTTATGGCCGTGCTCAAGCTGGATGATGAAGAAAAATAATCCTTTGGGGCTGTATATCCACATTCCGTTTTGTTTGCGTAAGTGCCTATATTGTGATTTTTGCTCGTTTGCAGGCATGGATGCGGTAACGATGGACATCTACGTCGCTCGTCTTTGCGAAGAACTGGCGCAAAAAGCACCGCTTGCCGCCACTCACACGATCGATACTGTTTATTTCGGGGGCGGCACGCCTACTTTGCTCTCGCCGTATCATTTTGAGCGCCTGCTTGGTACCGTTCAAACACACTATACGTTATCAGACGATACCGAGATCACAACCGAGTGCAATCCTGCGACCGCCGATGCTGACAAGTTATGTGCGCTACGTGCTCTTGGTATCAACCGGCTGAGTATCGGTGCGCAGAGTGCCGTTGATGATGAGCTGCTAGCTCTGGGGCGTATTCACACCTATAGAGACACCGTGGCGACCTTTCGTGCCGCCCGTGCGGCAGGATTTGATAACATTTCTCTGGATGTCATGTTTGGTATTCCGCACCAGACGCCGGAGAGCTTCTCGCACACATTGGATGAAATCCTCTCGCTTTCCCCCGAGCACATTTCGGCTTACAGCCTGATCGTTGAGCCCAACACACCCTTTTTTGAAGCAGGCGCTTCCCTGCCCTTGCCCGATGAGGATGCGCTGTGCGACATGAGCGAGCTGCTGCTCACTCGCCTGCGAGGGGCGGGGTATGAGCGATATGAGATCAGTAATTTTGCCCGTGACGGCAGAAGATCGCGTCACAATCTCCACTACTGGAAGATGGACGATTATCTGGGCTTTGGCCCTGCGGCTCACTCGCTTATCGGCAACGTTCGCACGGGGCACTCTCACGATCTTGATGCGTATCTTAAAGGAAAAGACATCACCGAGCCCGAGGAAACGCTGGACGAAATGGCCGCGAGCGACGAGTACGTGATGTTGCGCCTGCGGCTTTCCGACGGCGTGAACAAGAAAGATTTTTTTGCTCGTTTCGGGCAGGAGTTTGATGGGTTTTATGCCACAGCGGCAGAGAAATTCGTTGCGGCGGGGCTGCTTGTTGACACGCCCGAGAGGATATATTTTACCGACCGTGGATTTTCTGTGAGCAATATGGTGCTGTCGGAGATGTTGTTTGATTGAGATGGGGAGAGTTGGATTTTTAACAACTTCTTCTACGGGCTCGCACAACGCGCTCGCTGTTTGAAAGTATGCTACTTCTTGGCTTTTCCCAAGAAGTAGCCAAGAAAGGAACCAAGGGGACTAATACCCCTTGGCCCCCCCGAGCGCGAAAAGTCGTTCCACTCATTTTTTCGCGAAAGTAATCATCTTCAGCTTTTGCGTTTGCAAGTTAAAAAACTTGCAAACACGGAAGACGTACGCAACGAGTGAAAGTAAATGCTTTAACCATCTGCGACGCACCCCAGTCAAACAAAATTTCAAACAAAAACGATTTTGCTTCCTTCGTCTGCCGCGCGTGGTGGCAAGGCGGCGAGTGATACATTGAATCAAATATGTCTTTCTCCAATTTCTCTTTGAAGCGCGGCACGGAAAGGGAGATCCAAGAGGGAACGTCCGGGCGCGCAATGTTTGCGCCCGCGCTTGCGCGATGTTCGCGTTTAGCGAACAAGCAAACTTGCGATTTCGGCTTGCCGAAATCTGTTTTCTTTCTCCATTTCTTTGTGGAACGACAAAGAAATGGCATTCAAGCCTGCACAGATCAGCGCGCGGCGAAGCCGTGCAGTATGATCGTCAAAAGAAAAAGTTGTAAATCATTCAGCTTTCATTCCCTCGGCACGACACGGCGCAGCCGTGCTGCGCGAGGCCGGAGAAGAAGTTGTTAATCCATTCGCTCTCTCCACCCCCAAGTTGTAAATATTCCGTAAAATCTTACCATTCCCCCCACATCCACCGCCTTTTCCCTATTGCAATTTTCTATGATATATGTTAGAATAATATGAGTATGCTGTCCGACGGACGCGTTTTTTTGCGTTTATCGGTAAAAAATATAAAAAAGCACGCCGCCGCGTAGAACAACGTCGGCCGGCGCAGGAGGACTGCTTGAAAGAATTTATTACATTGCGCTCAGGCGCCAAGATCCCCCGC
>JAFVZV010000007.1 GCA_017507985.1 Clostridia bacterium | reverse complement strand
CCATCTTCCACTTCGGCGAGGTCAAAATTGAAGACCTTAAGCGTGAATTGTTGAGGACCGGAATTCCAATGAGAGTGTGAGGAACGAGGGAGCGTTAGGGAAACTTTTTGAAAAAAGTTTCCCTACAACCCTTCAAAAACTTTAATGGAAGGGAAAGGAAGGGCTCGTCCCTGAAACTTCTTCTAACCCCGTAAGGGGAAGAAATTGCGCTATTCAGAAAAACTAATTTTCCCACATCTTTTCCTACAGACGCGCATACTGCTTCGCGCTGCGCTGTGCGGCACTCATTGCCATTTCTTTGTCGTTCCACAAAGAAATGGCGAAAGAAAACAGATTTCGGCAAGCCGAAATCGCAAGTTTGCTTGTTCGCTAAACGCGAACATCGCGCAAGCGCGGGCGCAAACATTGCGCGCTCGGACGTTCCCTCCGAGGCCTCCCTTTCCGTGCCGCTCTGCAAAGAGCAAGACGAGAAAGACATAAATTCTTTTGCCCTATCTTGCGCCGCATAGTCACCACGCGCGGCAGATTTGCCCAAGCAAAAAATCTTGCGGGTTTCTTAAGGGCATTAAGCCCTTAAGTCCGCTTTCTTGGTTCGTTCTTTCTCGGATGAGAAAAAATGAACATAAATGCCTAGAAGCGCGGCGCGTCAGCTGTACGCGCGTCCGGCTACGAAGTTGTATAAATCTTAGCTGAACCAAATTCCCCCTGAAAGGAACTACCACTATGTTCAACATTGATACTCTTAAATTCGATTCCAACGGCCTCATCCCCGCCATCGTTGTCGATGCCATCTCGGGTAAGGTCTTAACCCTCGCATATATGAACCGCGAGTCGCTCCAAATCTCCATGGAGAAGGGACTCACTTGCTTTTGGAGCCGCTCTCGTCAGGAGCTTTGGCTCAAGGGCGAAACCAGCGGCAACTATCAGCATATCGTCTCTATCACTGCCGATTGCGACGCTGATGCGCTGATCATCAAGGTCGAAAAGGACGGCCCCGCCTGCCACAAAGGAACGGACTCCTGCTTTGAGGACGTCATTTGGGAAAGTGATGTGCTCCACGAGTTTTCACTGGCTTCTCTGATGAAGCTGATCGAAGGCCGTAAGACCGAAAAGAAAGAAGGCTCGTACACGACTTATCTGTTTGAGAAGGGCATTGATAAAATTCTCAAAAAAGTGGGCGAGGAATGCACAGAGGTTATCATCGCGGCCAAAGCAAACGATCGTGCCGAGACCATCTATGAGATTTCGGATCTGGTGTATCACGTCATGGTGCTTATGATCGAACAGGGTATTTCCTTGGAGGATATCCACCGCGAGCTGGCCTCCCGTCACGTGATCGACCACAAGGTCAAGCAGGAGAAAATGACCAAATGAGCAAGCTGGACCTGCTGAAATACGGCACACTGCAGGATCTCCACACCCACACCGCCTATTGTGACGGCAAGCATACGCCTGAGGAAATGGTGCGTGCGGCAATTGCCAAAGGGCTGAAGCGCATCGGTTTTTCTGGGCATTCGCCCTCGCCGCGCGGTGAGGATTACGCCATGAAGCCTGAAGCGATTGCTGACTATGTTGCTACCGTCCGTGCGCTTGCGAAGAAATATGAAGGGCGCATCGAAGTGCTGTGTGGCATGGAACAGGACGTATATTCACCGCCCGCACCCAAAGATTTGGACTATATCATCGGCTCGGTGCACTATATCAAAGTGAAGGATGGCTATATCACTGTGGATTACACGGCGGACGAATTGCGCCGTGGGTGTCTGACCTACTTTGACGGTGATCCGTATGCTATGTGTGAGGCGTATTTCGCGGCATACGATGAGTTGGCCAAGCTGAAGCCTGATATTGTGGGGCATATCGATCTGATCACCAAATTCATTGAGCAAGACGCGCTGTTTGATCCTGCCCATCCGCGGTATCTTGCGGCGGCGTTTGGCGCGGTCGATGCGATGATCCCAACGGGGGCACTGTTTGAGATCAACACGGGCGCACTGTCGCGTGGTTATCGGAGCACGCCTTATCCTGCAGAGCCGATTCTTACGTATATCCGCTCGCGCGGGGGCAAGGTGCTCTTGACGGGAGACACGCACAGAGCGGAGAATTTGTGTTATCGGTTTGATGAGTGGAGTAAGTTGTTATATTAATAAGAACAAGAGGAATCTCGATGAAGGTTCCTCTTTTTTTGTGTGATTTGTTTGGGCACACGAGTGGTGTCTTATTTTCCTTTAAAGTTCTTGAAGGGAGTTTGAGGGGGACTTCTTTCAAGAAGTCCCCCTCAAAAATCGTCCTCTATTTCATCAATTCCTCTGCCACTTGGTACCCTGCGCGGTGTCGATCAGGGTGATGCCACGGGCGGTAAGCTCTGCGCGGATGCGGTCGGCCTCGGCAAAGTTCTTTTCCTTCTTGGCGGCAGCGCGAGCGGCGATGAGAGCTTCGATCTCCTCGGCTTCGGGATCGCCTGCGTGCTCGGCCTTGGCTTCTGCCTCGGCGGCAGCGCGGACGGCTGCGGCAGCCTCCAGCAAGTTGAGCGACAGCACGCGGTCAAAATCGGCAAGCAGAGCCAGCTTGGTTGCGTCGGAGCACTTGGCTTTGAGCACGTTGTAGACTGCCGTGATGGCAAGAGATGTGTTCATGTCGTTGTCCAACGCGTCGGTAAAGCCCTTTTTCAGCTCGTCAAACGCGGATTGATCGACCTCACCACCCTCTTTGAGCGTGGCGATCTTCTGGATCAGCTTTTGATAGCTTACCTTGGCGTTGTCCATGTTCTCGTAGCTGAATACCAGATTCTTGCGGTAGTGCGATTGCAGGCAGAACAATCTGTAAACCATAGGATCATAGCCTTTGCTCTCCAACAGTGAAACGGTCAGAAATTCGCCCGTTGACTTGGACATCTTGCCACTGTTTGTGTTTAGATGAAGCACGTGGAACCAATAGTTGCACCACTTATGACCAAGATAGGCCTCGGACTGTGCAATCTCGTTGGTGTGGTGGGGGAAGGCGTTGTCGATGCCGCCACAGTGAATGTCAAGCGTCTCGCCCAAATGCTTCATCGAAATGCAAGAACACTCAATGTGCCAACCGGGATAGCCCACGCCCCAAGGGGAATCCCACTTGAGCGCCTGATCCTCAAATTTGGATTTGGTAAACCACAAAACGAAGTCGTTTTTGTTCTTTTTGTTGTTGTCGGCTTCGACGCCCTCGCGCACGCCGACCTCCAGGTCCTCTTCCTTGAAGTTGTTGAACACGTAGTAATCCTTCAATTTGGAGGTGTCAAAATAAACGTTGCCGCCTGCGATATAGGCGTAGCCCTTTTCGAGCAGACCCTCGATGACCTTGATGAAATCGTCGATGCAGCCCGTGGCAGGCTCGACGACGTCGGGCATCTTGATGTTCAGTTTTTTGCAGTCGGCAAAGAAGGCGTCGGTGTAATACTGCGCGATCTCCATGACCGACTTGTGCTCGCGCTTTGCACCCTTCACCATCTTGTCCTCGCCCTCGTCGGCGTCGGAGGTCAGGTGTCCGACGTCGGTGATGTTCATCACGCGCAGAACCTCGTTTCCGCTGTAGCGGAGGTAGCGGTCGAGGACGTCCTCCATAATGTAGGTGCGGAGGTTGCCGATGTGTGCAAAATGGTAAACGGTCGGTCCGCAGGTGTAGAGCGAGACCTTCCCGGGGGTGCGGGGAACGAATTCGTCCCGCGTTCTGGTGAGAGAATTGTAAAGTAACATACCGTATTTTCCTTTCAGAATTGTCTTTTCAGTCGGAATTGTCTTTTCGATCGTTTTTCAAACATCATCCTTCGTCGCTCCGAACGTCCGCTTCCTTCTTCTTCGCAGGGGCGCGTCGGGGCTTCTTCGTTTCGAGCTCGACGATCCGT
>JAFVZV010000006.1 GCA_017507985.1 Clostridia bacterium | reverse complement strand
TGGCTAATAGCTGTAATTTTGATACAAACACATCTATAGTACAAACTTCAATTTTTATTTGACTACAATATTATGCCTATCAACAATCGGTGTAAAAAGATTTGATAGGAAAGTATCGCGGTTGGATATTGCATAACAAATATAAAAATCATGACCTTTGATTGAAACAAGAATCTTTTCCGCTTTTATTCCGTCAACATAAATATCCTTGTCTGAATCTTGGGGCAAATATAGAAAACTGATCGATTTCTTGCCCTTCGAGGTTTTGATGTTTGTAAAGTAATAATAATTTTCATTATCTTTTGGCTCGTTTAAATGAAAATCAGCAAATCCACTGTCAAAAGAAAGTGTTCCATCATCATTATGCTTTAGTATCCTTACAGCATACGATGTGCTTTGCTCATCATCAAAACTGTGGCAGTAACTATAAAAAACAATGGTGTTCTCTTCGTAATCGAAAGTATATAGCAATTCATACGGTGGACAATAGTCCAAACTCGAATCGTTTGTCTTTCTTTCATCTGCTTCCATAGCCTGCAATGCTTCTTCTGCCGATGAGAACTTTTGATCTTTACACACAACATTGGTACTTTCTATTAAATTGGTTAGCAAAGCATTTGCACCGAAAATGCAGCACACAAAAAGAACGATAACTGCGCCAATAATAACCGCAATATGTTTTTTCTTCACAGTAACACCTCCTCGTATTTTTATTATATCATAAAATCATAAAAACCGCAATCCCTTTTGTATCGAAATTGCGGTTTTAGTTGCTTGGAAGGGAGAATTCGAACTCACGCGCTGCAAGCAGCGCAAAAAGAATTCGGTATAGCCGAATTCTTTTACGAGAGTGCTCCGGCTCTCCGTTTTCCACCAGTAAAAAAGGACACCCTACGGTGTCCAGAATGGAGAGATTCGAACTCCGCCCTCGCGCACAGCGCGAGCGCAGAAAGAATTTGACTGCGTCAAATTCTTTCACGAGAGTGCTCCGGCTCTCCGCTTTCCGCCAGCAAAAAAAGGACACCCTACGGTGTCCTTTTTTGCTGGCGGAGAAGGAGAGATTCGAACTCTCGAACCGCTTTTGACGGTTACACGATTTCCAGTCGTGCGCCCTCGACCAACTAGGCGACTTCTCCAAATATTTACTTTGCCGCGCGGCGACTCATATATCATACCACAAGCATGCGCATTTGTCAATACCTTTTTTTACTTTTTTGTGATTTTTCATCGATTTTCGGGCAGCAAAAATGCCGCAACAGCCACAGGTGTTTGGGAATGCTCCCTTCCACAAGCCGCAGCTGTGCGGCACTTTTTGGATTTTCACTCAATTTATAAAGCAGGCAGTTAATTCACTGCTCGATTTTCCTCAGGGGTTTTATGTCATCTATATGATAATCCCATGTGGGAAACTGAGTATCGTTCCATTCGGCAATCAAGAATCAAGCTATTATTTTGCGTAGTCGATCGCACGGCTTTCGCGGATGACGTTGATTTTGATCTGACCGGGATATTTGACCTCTTCTTGGATCTTCTGTGCCATTTCGCGGGCGATCAGCGCCATTCCGTCGTCGTTGATCTCCTCGGGCTTGACCATAACGCGGACCTCGCGTCCTGCCTGGATAGCAAAAGCCTTGTCAACGCCGCTGAAGCTTTCAGCAATTTCTTCCAGCTTAGCCAGACGCTTGATATAATTTTCCAGATCCTCACGGCGAGCGCCGGGTCTTGCAGCGGAGATTGCATCTGCCGCCTGAACCAGAATCGCAATGATAGTCTTGGGCTCTACGTCGTTGTGGTGGGCCTCGATGGCATGGATCACATCGCGGCTTTCCTTGTACTTCTTGGCAACATTAACGCCAATTTGTACGTGCGAGCCTTCTTCATCGTGTGGGAATGCTTTACCAATATCATGCAAAAGACCTGCGCGGCGAGCAGTCATGGCGTCAACGCCAAGCTCCTCAGCCATAATACCGGCGAGGAACGCCACCTCGACCGAGTGCTTCAGCACATTTTGACCATAACTGGTACGGTAACGCAAACGTCCGAGCAGACGAACAAGCTCGGGATTGATTCCGTGAACGCCAACCTCAAAGGTTGCTCTTTCACCCGCCTGCTTGATCACAGCATCGACTTCTCTCTTGGCCTTCTCGACCATTTCCTCGATGCGGGCGGGATGGATACGACCGTCGGCAATCAGCTTTTCCAAAGCCAGTCTCGCCACCTCGCGGCGAACGGGATCAAAGCCGGAAAGCGTGATGGTTTCGGGCGTGTCATCAATGATCAGCTCAACACCGGTAAGTGTTTCGAGCTTCTGAATGTTACGGCCCTCACGGCCAATGATACGACCCTTCATCTCATCGCTGGGCAGCGGCACTGCCGAGATGGTAGCCTCAGAAACCTGATCGGCGGCACAGCGCTGAATGGCCAGCGTTACGATGTTGCGTGCCTTGTCGTCAGCTTCTTCGCGGAACTGGGTTTCCAGTTCATCAAGTCGCTTGGCAAGATCGTGCTTGACCTCAGATTCAACACGGGCAATCAGTTCTTCCTTAGCTTCTTCCGCGGTGATACCTGAAAGTTCCTCAAGCTTTTCCATATGCTGCGCTAATACTTGCTCAATCTGCTCGCGAACAGCGTCATTTTCCTTGAGCTTTTTGTCCAGCGTTTCGTTTTTGCGTTCCAGCGCTTCGGTCTTTTTGTCCAGGTTTTCTTCTTTCTGAGCAACACGTCGCTCAAGTCTTGTGACTTCGGTACGACGTTCCTTGAGCTCGCGCTCCGTCTCGTTGCGCAGGCGAAGCGTTTCTTCCTTGGCCTCGATGAGTGCTTCTTTTTTCATCGTTTCGACCTGCACGGCACTGTCAGCAATGATCTTCTTTGCCTTTTCTTCAGCAGAACCGATCTCGGCCTCAGCAACCTTTTTACGGTAAATGATACCGATGATGGCACCGACGATCAGACCCACGACCAAAGCAGCAATGGAAAACAGTAGGATCTTCACTTCTTCTGGCATAATACACCTCCTTAATTTTTATTTTTTTAAATCCATTCAAAGCATCATAAGTACTATTACATCCATTTTATAATGCTACCTTATATTATACACAATATTTGGTGATTTGTCAAGAGAAACGCACAATTTCTGCACAATTCATGCACTTTTAACAACAAAAAAGCAGAGTGGAATGCGTGCATCCGACTCTGCTTGTCTTGAATTGAAAGTTATTTGATTTTTCGTATGGTATCCATACTGAATTTCCGTTTCATTGAGGCAGGAATTGTCAGGGCGAGCAGTACGCCAAGCAGCGTGCCCGAAAGCAGTTCTCCCGCTCCAACTCCCAACAAAAGAAACCAATATCCTTCTTCTATTCCGTATGCGTATTGCAGGATGAAGGGAACGATAACCGTATTGGAAATTACGTTAGGTAAGGTTGCCACGATCGAATTGGGTAAGCTGTACGAGTGCCACACGCGACCAAGCAAGTAACACAGCACCGCACCGATCAGCGTTGCCAGTGTACCAAATACCCAGTCGGCAGGCATGGGGCTAAAGATCAAATTGGCAACGAAGCATCCTACGGCAAGCCCCGGCACGGCGGCAGGCATAAACAGCGGCAAAACGCCAAGCGCTTCGGAAAGGCGGCACTGTGGCGTCTTACTGTCAAGTCCCAGCGTGGCAGACACCCAGGTCAACACGACGTACAGAGCGGCAACCATAGCCGCCTGACACAAATAACGTGTCCTGTTTGATTGTTTGGTTCTCATGATATTCTTTTCTCCTTAGTTTTGTTTTGGGTGAGGATGGTTACGAACTCACCGCCCGACAAGCGAGCCCGATTATTGTAGCATATTTTTTTTACTTTGGCAAGTATTTTTATGTATTTTCTATTGCATTGCGACAAAAAATCTGTTATAATGGAGCATCATCGAGCATCGATGAAATTTCAGACAGAACGAATACAATTACAGATAACAGAGTAAGAATATGTGCGTCAAGTGTCGCGCGGACGGGGAGTTGCCGTGCGGACGAAAGAGTGCCAACCCTCATGGTTGCTCTCTGCGGTATATATTCTGCATCCCGCTGTGCCAAAGGACACACCGTCCGGATAGCTACACAGGATTTTTCTGTTTTTCCGGGAGGTGTTTTTTTATGCGAACCAAACAAAAAGTCGCCCTGTTCGGCAGTTTACGCACGTTGGTGGTATCCGCCATCTTCGTCGCTTTGAGTATTATTCTTGGCAAATATCTTGCCATACCGGGTGGCAACGTGCTGCGATTCAGCTTTGAGAATTTGCCTGTCCTACTTTCAGGCATAGCTTTCGGTCCTTTTGTCGGGATGGCTGTTGGCATCGTGGCAGACCTGCTCGGCTCCCTGCTTCGCGGTTACGACATCAATCTGATTCTGACGTTGGGCGCGGCTGTCATTGGCCTTGTCGGCGGCATCCTCTTTCGGCTGTCCCGTTCGCTTGCCGAATTGCCTCGCGTAATACTGACCGTTGCCGTGGCCCATCTGCTCGGCTCGGTGGTTATCAAAACGCTGGGATTGGCCTTGTTTTACGATATGCCCCTGTATGAGCTGATGCTCTGGCGCCTGCTTAACTATATCATCGTCGGTGCGCTGGAAATCGTCATCATTTACTCGCTGATGCGCAATAAGACATTGCGCACCTATCTGTCCATTCATTGAAGGAGTCATCATGAACTACAACCAAGCCATCGACTATATTCACTCGGTCAACTGGGTGTTTTGCAAGCCCGGCCTTGACCGCATCCGTACGCTGTGCGAGGCCCTCGGCAATCCGCAGGACAAGCTGAGCTTTATCCACGTAGCCGGTACCAACGGCAAGGGATCGTTTTGTGCTATGACCGAGTCAATATTGCGTGCAGCAGGCTATCGGACGGGGCTGTTTACTTCACCGTATATCGTTAGCTTTAACGAGCGTATGCGCGTAAATGGTGAGAACATCTCGGATGAAGAGCTTGTCGAGCTTGTGGAGCAAATTCGTCCAATTGCTGACGCTATGGAGGACAAGCCGACCGAATTCGAGCTGATCACTGCGCTTGCCTTTTTGTATTTTGCTAAACACAAATGCGAGGTCGTTGTACTGGAATGTGGGCTGGGCGGTCGCCTTGACGCGACAAATATCATCAAACACCCGCTACTCACCGTCATCACGGGCATTGCCAAAGACCACACAGCCATTTTGGGTGATACGATTGAGCAGATCGCCGCAGAAAAAGCAGGCATTCTCAAGGCGGGAACGCCCTTACTTTGGTGCGGCAACGATTCCGAAGCTGAACGTGTCATTCGTGCGCGAGCCGACGAACTCAAGGTGCGTATCCTTACGATCAAACGGGATGCTTTGTCTATTACGCGTATGACGCTTAACGGCACCGATTTTGACTTTGGCAATCACAAAGACCTACACATTCCTCTGCTCGGCACCTACCAGCCTCACAACGCCGCAAATGCCATCTCGGCTATTGATCTGCTCAAACGAATGGACGTTCTCATTGATGAAGACGCAATTTCTGAAGGCTTGGCAAGTGTTGAGTGGCCGGCACGCTTTGAGATCATACACCGCGATCCGCTTATTATTGCCGACGGCGGTCATAATCCCGAGGGAATTGACAGTGCGGTCGAGAGCATTCGCACTTATTTTGGTGACGATAAGGTAGGAATTATCACCGGCGTCATGGCCGACAAGAACTATACCTACATGGCGTCTCGCATTGCGAGTGTGGCCGAGCGAGTCTTTTGTCTGACCCCCGACAATCCCCGTGCCTTCCCAGCTGTTGATTACGCTACCGTGTTTGAAGGTCTCGACATTGCTGCGACCGCCGCACCGTCCGTCGAGGAGGCAGTCACGCAAGCACTCTCTTGGGCAAAAGAGACGAGCACCCCCGTCGTTTGCCTCGGGTCGCTGTATATGTACGGAGAAATCTGCAACATTCTGAATAGAATCAAATAAAAAATAAGGGAAGAAGCCACTCGGCCTCTTCCCTTGCTTTTTTACGTATCAACGAATCTTATCGGTTTGACAACTTTTGTGCGAACAGCCAGTTCCAGATATCGGCTTGCTCGGCCGTCCAGTTCCAAACGCCGTGGCCGTAGCCTTCCAGCTCACGGAAATAGATGCACATACTTCCCGCTTCCTCCAGTGCCTTGACCATCGCCTGCGTTCCCGATGCAGGAACGGTGGGGTCGTCTGTGCTGTGGACAGTATAGATGGGAACATTCTTGAGCACCTCGGCATAAGAGGGGTCAGCGCCGCCGCAAATGGGTATACCTGCCGCGAACAGCTCAGGATAGCGCATCAGCAGATCCCACGTGCCAAAGCCACCCATGGAAAGACCGGTCAGATAATAGCGATCATCGTCGGTAGAAAATTCGTCCTCGATCGCATACAACAGCTCCAAGACCGCGCCCAATTCATTGGACATTTTTACGTTGTCCACGCTATAATTGCCGCGTCCCCAAGGAGTATCAACCCATTGCTCGGGGGCTGCAGGACATTGCGGACAAATGACAATCGCCTCCGCCACGGGCGTGTCCTCATGCGCAAAGATCTGAGGAACGATGTATTTGATGCCGCCGAGATTGTCCGTGCCGCGCTGACCTGCGCCATGCAGTACGATCAAGACGGGGTACTCCTTGCTCTTATCGTACTCACACGGTACGTACAGACGGTAGGGCAACGTCGTACCGTCCTCGGCGGTAAACGTGCGATATTCAAAGATCTGCTCGATCAGCGCTCCCGTCACGCCCTTTTTGGACAGACGCTCAAAATACGTCGTCGAGCTCAGCGGCGAGGCGCTATACCAAAATGTATGTTCCGAGCTAATAGACAACGTACCGTCGTCATAATCAACCAGGTACTCACTGGCAAACACATCGAACAAATAGGCGTACAGGCGGCTGCCCGTTGCACACATGACCAGATCGTCATCAACGACAGAAATGGAAAAATCACTCTCCTTCAACGCCTTTGCCGCCTCGCGACCGCTCGCACGAACATCACCGATGACGATCTCGTGGCCATAGTCCGCTTCAGCCTCGATGATGCCAACAGCCTCAAACGTTACAAAATAGTTGTTGTCCATTCTCTTGACGAAGGCCTCGACCTGTGCCTTGATGATGGGATCACTATCATCATAGACGATGGTATAGTCGCTTGCACCGTCTACGATCAAATCGATGGTAACGGGCTTGCTGTCCTCGGGCGGCTTCGGCTCGGGATTATCTTCCCCTGCGGGAGGTTCACCGTTTGCAGGCTGACAAGCCCCCAACACTAACATCATCGCTACGGATACAATGAGTAATAAGAACTTTTTAACCATAATTTTTTCTCCTTTGATCAATCCACAGCCGAACGATTAAAGGGTCGCGCCGTGCGCAACACGTCGTCGCGGAAATTGGATTCTTCAAGCATTTTTCTCAGATGTGCCGTCGGATAATCGACATGTTTCATGGTCGGCACACTGTTTTCAACGGTAATATAGTCCGCACCTGTGGTCCAAGCGTTGTGTCCAAGACGGTAATGCACACTACCCGGATTAAGATACATTTCGTTTTTGGCTGCTTGCAACGTATAGCAGTTATGCGAGTGTCCCAGAAGCAGTCGGCGAACACCTTGATCGTTGTTGCCCACAAAACGCTTCCACAACTCGGAAAATGCGGGGATGGAGCGATATTCCCCCAAATATTCACGGATGGTGTTTTCACTCTCGCGCGGATCGACCGCATGGCGCATACAATACGTCACACCGTCAAACTCAGCAATCTGTGTTTCGGGCAATGCACGAAGCCATGCAATATCATCCTCGGTCAGTTGATTGATGGTGTAGGTAGCGAAATTGGTTTCCTTGCCCTTCTCTTCTCGGTGCCCTGCGTCAAGATGCTCCAAAATTTCAAGGTCATGATTTCCGTACACACAAATGACGTTGTGCTCTTTCATCCAGGCAATGACTTCATGCGGATGAAAGCCCCAGTCAATGATATCTCCCGCACACATAATCGCATCGGCATCCGACTCCTGTGCCCAAACGGCGTTCAAGGCATCGATGCTGGCGTGAACGTCTGAAATCAATAACAGTTTCATACCTGCCTCCTGATCAATCGACAACCGAGCCGGAATAGACCAGCGCGGGGGTCTGAATATTTTGGGGGAAATTGGACTTTCTGATCTTTTCGCGCAAGTGTGCCGTCGGGTAATCAACATGCTTCATAACGGGGATGCCGTTGGTGATGGTGATATAATCCGCGCCCTTCTCGATCGAATCGGGGCCCTTGCGGTAATGGGTACTGCCGGGGTTGATATACATTTCGTTGGAAAAAGCCCGCAACAAGAAACAGATATGTGAATGTCCGAGGATGATGCGTTTTTCCTTTTGATCGCTACTGCCTACCAATTCCTTCCAGAGCTCGCCAAATGCGGGAATGGAACGGTACTCGCCCAGATACTGCTGCACGGTGCTCTTACGCTCATGCAGCACAACCGAATGCTTCATGCAGTAAGTAATACCATCGTATTCGACAATCACCGTTTCGGGAAGTGCGCGCAACCAAGCAACGTCTTCCTCTGTCGTGTGATTGATGCAATGCGACATATAGGTCGTTTCCTGTCCAAGCGGTTCACGTACGCCAGAGTCATATTGTTTGAGAAATTCGTGGTCGTGATTACCGTAGATAACCACTGCATTTCTCTCCTTGAGCCATGCAATAGTCTCATGCGGATAAAAGCCCCAATCCACCACATCGCCGGCACACAGCACGACATCTGCGTCGGATTCCTTTTCCCAAACGGCATTCAATGCATCGATGTTGGCATGCAGATCGGAAATTACTAACAGCTTCATACGCCTTCCCCTTACTGTGGGTCGATCACACCGACGTCATCCAACAAAACGGGAGTGCCGACACGGTCGGATTCAAACGCGGCCTCCATAATCTTCATAACACGCATCAGCTGGGGATGCGTAACCAGTTGAGTTGCCTCGCCATTGATAGTTGCGACCCAGTTGCGATAGAAATCGTGCACGTCAGAATCAGGACGAGTGATCTCGCTCTCAACCGTCGTTTTTTCGTCACGAGGTGCCATGGTCTTGGTCAGACCGGCGGCCGTAACGACGGGCTTGACGTCCTTTTCGCTCCAGTCCTTACAGGCAACAACACGTGTATTCTCGCGCCAATCGTTAATGATCGCGGCACCGTCTGTGCCCGTCATGTAAAATCTCGGCATGGAGATAAAATGCGACGTGCCAACTTCTATACGGCCGGTCACACCGCCCTCAAAGTAGAGGTCGAGCTGGAAGCCATCATCTACTTCGTCGTTTGTGATGTGGTCGCAACGGCAATAAACACGCTCGATCTTGCGGTCGTTGACGATGCCTACCATCTGGTCGATCAGATGCACACCCCAGTCAAGGATCATGCCGCCGCCGTGCTCCTTTTTGCCTCTCCAGTCGCCCGGAATACCGCGCGAGCCTTGAATACGCGACTCAATATTAAACACGCGACCAAGAACGCCCGATGCATAGGCCTGCTTCATCATCAGATAGTCACAGTCCCAACGGCGATTTTGGTGAGTAGTAAACAGACGACCGTATTTCGCGGAAGCATCGAAAATATCCTGCAAATCTGCCGAGGACAGCGTAACCGGCTTTTCGCTGATGACGTGCTTGCCTGCCGCCATCGCCTCAATCGCCAGTGGCTTGTGCAGTTCGTTGGGAACAGCAAGCGTTACAAAATCCACATTAGGATCATCCAACACCTGCTGCCAGGAATCATAAGCATGAATACCATTCTCTTCTGCCAGCGCATTTCTCTCCGGCTTTATGTCATAAACACCAAGCAAATTGACTGCATTACTTTCCTTCAGATAGCGGGTGTGCCAGCCACCCATGCCGCCGTAACCGATGACAACACCGTTTCTTTTGGTCGTTACCTTAATCATAGCAAGATCTCCTTTTTGGTGACAGAGAGATTGATTCTCCGTCACTTATATTCTTAAGTCAATTATAGTACAAAATCACAAAAATTTCAAGTCATTTTTATGATTTTTTAAGACAAATATTGTACATATGCCCGGCAAAGCGGAACACATGTGCAATATTTTTTCATTTGTGATATTTGGTTCCCTTGATAATATTCATGCAGCGATAGAGCACTTCATACAATACTACACGTGCCAACTGATGCGGAAAGGTCAGCTCGGAGAAAGAAAGCTTCATATCACACATCTGTTTGATTTTGGGTGAAATGCCATGCGAGGAGCCGATAACAAGACAAATCTCGCTGGCTCTTGCGCTGACCTCATCGATACGAGCAGCCAGCTGCTCGGAGGAAAATTGCTTGCCCTCCACACACAGCGCGATCTTATACGCACGGGACGGCAAATAGTCTTTCATTGCTTCCGCTTCCGCATCCAAGGCAGCGGCGACCTGGGCAGGTGAGGGATCTTCACTCAGCTTGCTTTCCTTGAGATTGATCTCCTCGACGCGGCAAAAGCCGGACAGCCTTTTTTTATATTCGGCTACCGCATCGCGCCAGTACCCTTCCTTGAGTGTTCCTACGGTGATGATACGAAATGTCAGCATACGGCTTCCTCCTTAGAAGGGGTGCTCATAAACAGCTCAACTGCATGGTCCGGGGCGGCAACAAAAAGATCGACATCCGTTCTGCCAAGCGCCGTCAAGGCTTCATGGTAGGCCAACGATGGGTCATTGTTCTGCTCGCTTAAATGAGCCAGCATCACGTGCTTCAGACCGTGCTCGGCAAGTTCGCTGAGAAACGCCGCGCAATCGTCGTTGGACAGATGCCCATAGCGAGACAGAATACGCTCCTTGAGCTGATAGGGATACGGCCCTGTGAGCAGCATATCGCGGTCGTGATTGCTCTCTATCACCACGCTCTCACATCCCATCAGAGCGGTACGGATATCCTCAGTTACGTAGCCGAGGTCAGTTGCATAGCCAATGGTATATACCACACCCTCGCCGTCGGTTATCTCCAACCGATACCCGACCGAAAACTCGCTGTCGTGGGGTGTAATAAACGAGCGAATCGTCACATCTCCCACCGTCTCACAAAACAGCGGCGTGTGGCGATGCAAACAATCGCAAACATACTGCGGTGCGCCGCGCTCGATTACTTGAGCCGAGGCCGCCACGACATGAACGGGCATGGGATGGTGCTTGAGCAGTACGGGTAAAGCCGATGTGTGATCGTGATGATCGTGCGTGATAAAAATGGCATCGATCGTTTCAATGGGAACCCCTATCTCATCAAGCGTTCGCGTCAGTGCGCGTGCGTTTTTGCCTGCGTCAATCAATATTCGAGTCTTGGGCGTTACGATCAAAAAGGCATTTCCAGACGAGCCGGAATACAAAGAAATAATACGATATGTCATACAGCCCTCATTGCAAAACTTCGCTGACCAGTTGAATGAGATCAGCAAGAAAATAAATGTAGATCGCGTCAAGTAGCACAGCGACAATCAACGGGATAAGGATGGTCATCATCCAGCGCGAGGAAGCATAGCGAGCAGCCGCCTGATCGATCATCTTCTGACGCTCGGCTAAGGGTAACGACGCATCCAGCATCTCGGGCGTGGCCCCGCGCAAAACAAATCCTTGGTTATAGATCACATAAACGATCAGCAGCACCGCCGCCGCGCCAATATATATAAAGAAAATCGCTGAAAATCCAAGCGCAACACAGCCAAAATAGATCAGCAGTGCAAGCACTGTATTCATGAGAAGCAGCCAAGCGGTCTTTTTCGCCTCTTTGGTGATGGGCTTGCGCGCCTTTTTGCGCATCAGGCCGTCGTTATCGATATCATACGGACTTTTTTTACCAAACAGTGACATAATGTTTCCTTTCTTTGATGCATCATGCGTCAAGACAGCAAGCGCCAACCGTGCGGATGTGAAGCACGCGGCAAGCCCCCTCGCCAAACACCGCATCCTGCGCCAAGCGGAACTGCTCGACCTGATCTTGCGCTACATAGGCTTGAATGGTGCCTGCAAAGCCGCCGCCATGCACGCGGTAAGCCGCCACAGGCAACGATTCACACAAACACAGGGCAAGAGATAGTCCCTGCTCTGCCACGTTGGCGGTCGTGTAAACGTTTTGCAAATAGCAGAAGGAGGAGCGTCCCGATGCCAGAACGCCCTCAAAATAAGCGTCCGTACGATCGTCCTTCAACGCGGCGAGCATATCCGCCACACGCGCATTTTCTGCAAAGAAATGAAGCGCGCGCAATACGGCGCGATCGCCGCAAGCACTTCGCAATTGCGCGATATTGGCAAGCACTGCTGTCTTGTCCGTCTCGCGTAGCACCTTCTTGCCAAGAGCCGCAGCTACCGCCTTCATTTCGGCGGGAACAGCGGCGTAATCCGGTGTCAGGTCGGCATGGTTGCCTCCCGTGTCAACGATGCAAAGCGCATATCCTGCCGCTGTGAGGTCAAACGGAACAGCCTCAACAATAGGAGCGGTCGGATCGGCAAAATCAATGGCGATAATACCACCCACGGCACACGCACATTGATCCATCAGACCACAGGGCTTGCCGAAAAAGATGTTCTCTGCTCGTTGGGACAGCTTGGCGATGGTGATCGCGTCAATGCTTCCGCTGTTATACAGATGATTCAGAATCGTTCCGATCATGACCTCATAGGCCGCCGAGGAGGAGAGTCCTGAGCCGCGCAACACCTCGGAGGTTGCCATTGCATCAAACCCACCAACCGCATAACCGCTCTCAGTAAAGCCGTTCGCCATGCCCGCCACCAGAGCGTCGGACGTGCCGAAGCGAGCAGGATCGGGTATACGTGTCATGTCGGGTGTAACAAACAGCTCGTCAAAGCCTTCGCTCTGCACGTGCATTACGCCGTCCTCGCGAGGTGATGCAACGGCGATCATATCCAAGTCGATCGATCCTGCGATGACGCAACCGTGGTTATGATCGGTGTGGTTGCCCGCCAGTTCACTTCTGCCGGGCACAGAAAAAATCAAGACTTCCCTGTCTTCTCCGTATACTTTTGCAAAGGCGTCCAACAGCGCAATGATGCGGTCTTTTTTGCAGGACAGCGCCGCACCGTACATCACACTAAGCTGTCCGTCTGCCGCGCCGCTTGTTATGATATCTTTCCATTGAAAAATCGTTTTCATATGTATATGCTCCTTATCGGTCAATTTCATATTTTTATTATTTTAACACATTTTCTCC
>JAFVZV010000041.1 GCA_017507985.1 Clostridia bacterium | reverse complement strand
TGCGGCGGCAACCTTTGCCATCGGCAACCCCGATGAAATGCGCCACATGGCGAAAAATCACTACGTTTATTTTTTGAAGAGCACGGGAAAGGCCGTCTTCATCATCTACGATTGCGACCGCGTGTTCGGTATTCTTTGCGGGTGGAATCCATCCGGCAACGGCATGACAAACGTCAACCCCTTCCATTCGGGCTTCGACTGGTCGAAGGATCAGCCGAATAAGATCTTCTCAAAGACAGTTTGTATCAAGAACGGCGACTATAGCGGCTGGTATCTGCGCGAGTATGCCGAAAAGCTCAAGGAGATCTACAATTCCGAGTGGTTCAATCATATCAACTTCATGCTCGTTTTTATTAAGGCAGAAATGAATTATTCGTCGCTTGCCGTTCCGAGCGTTGATTTTGCCAACATGACCGAGGAGCGTCAGATATTCAGCCTGACGGATGTCAGAACCGATTACGATACGCTGATCACCATGCCCGGCACACAAGCAGAATACAATATCTCCATGCAGGAATTTATTAATCGCACCAAGCCCAATATGCTCGCTTATATTGACGAGGTGCTGGCAGTGCTTGACAGCATGGGGAAATAATCCGTATTGATAAATTTAAGAAGCAACCGACAAGGCGAAAGCCTTGTCGGTTGCTTCTGTATAGGAAATTATTCAAGCTCAAAAGCGCCTGTATAGAGGCGGTAATAGGTGCCCTTTTCGGCGATGAGGGCATCGTGGCTGCCGCGTTCGATGATGCGGCCGCGGTCGAGAACCATGATGACGTCGGAATTTTTGACGGTGGAGAGACGGTGGGCGATGACGAAGACCGTGCGGTTTTCCATCAGCTTATCCATGCCGCGCTGCACGATGGCCTCGGTGCGCGTATCGATCGACGAGGTGGCCTCGTCCATGATCATGACGGGCGGATCGGCCACGGCCGCGCGTGCGATGGCGATCAGCTGTCGCTGGCCCTGCGAGAGGTTGGAGCCGTTTGCGTAAAGCTCGGTTTCGTAGCCCTTGGGCAGACGGGAGATGAAATCGTCAGCGCCGACCAGGCGTGCCGCCTCGCGGCATTCCTCGTCGGTGGCATCAAGCCGTCCGTAACGAATGTTTTCCATCACACTGCCCGTGAAGAGGTTGGTATCCTGCAAGACGATGCCGAGCGAACGGCGCAGGTCGCTTTTCCTGATTTTGTTGATATTGATGCCGTCATAGCGGATCTTACCGTCGGCAATGTCGTAGAAGCGGTTGATGAGGTTGGTGATGGTGGTTTTGCCCGCGCCCGTTGCGCCGACGAAGGCCACCTTTTGTCCCGGCTCTGCATAGACCGAAACGTCATGCAATACGGGCTTGCCTTCCTCGTATTCGAAGTCCACGTGATTCAGGCGCACGTCGCCGCGGAGCAGGGTATAGGTGAGCGTGCCGTCACCGTGCGGGTGCTTCCATGCCCAGTGCCCTGTGCGCTCCTTGCACTCGCTGATGCTGCCGTCCTCTTCGATTCTGGCATTGACGAGCGTGACGTAGCCGTCATCCTGTTCGGACTCTTCGTCCATGAGACTGAAGATGCGCGCACCGCCCGCCGCACCCATGACGATGGCATGGACCTGCTGGGAAAGCTGGTTGACGTTACCTGTGAACTGCTTGGTCATATTGAGGAAGGGTACAAGCACGCTGACGCCGAACGCCACGCCCGAAAGGCTCAGGCTGGGGGCACCGCTGATGATGAGCAATGCGCCGACAACCGCCACGATGACGTAAAGCACGTTACCGAT
>JAFVZV010000040.1 GCA_017507985.1 Clostridia bacterium | reverse complement strand
TGGAATCAGATCGCAACGAAGCGAATCCACGTGCGACTCCATAACGGCCAGGATAAGGCGGTGCCGCTTGCCGTGGTTTCTCTCTTGAATGCAGAGGGTGATGTTCTTTGGACAGCCGTGACCGATGCGGACGGTGATGCTTATCTGTTTTATCACGTTAGTCCTACGATTACGTCTTCGATGGAATCCTTGATACCTGCGAGTATTCAGGTGTCGGCTCCGGACGGCAAGCGCATGACGCATCAGCTCCAAGGAAATGAAACCGAGGTCGTTTTGGCTTTGGATACTACCGCTGATGTGACCAAGCTGGACGTCATGTTCATGATCGACACGACGGGCTCGATGGGCGACGAGCTGGAATATCTCAAGGCCGAGATGGGCGACGTCATTCGCCGCGTAGCGAGCGAGAGCAACGTTTCCGTGCGCACCAGTGTCAACTTTTATCGTGACAAAACCGATGAATACGAGCTTCGTTACTTCGATTTCCGCAGTAACGTGGACGAGGTCGTAGACATTCTTGCCAAGCAACGCGCATCGGGCGGCGGCGATTACGAAGAGGCAGTCGATACCGCGCTGGATTATGCCATCAATCAAGCAAATTGGGATGAGAATGCCGTGAAGCTGGTCTTCTTGGTGTTGGACGCACCGCCTCACCACAATATGGAAACGGTGACTAAGATCACTGATGCAATACGCAAGGCAGCTGAGCAGGGTATTCACATCATTCCCGTGGCTTCCAGTGGCGTAGACACGACTTGCCAGGTGCTGTTCCGTACCTGGGCAGTCATGACGGGCGGAACCTACACCTATCTGACAAATCACAGCGGCATCGGCGGATCGCACGACAAGCCCGACGTTGAAGAGGAAACGGTCGAGTTGCTCAACAACATGTTGGTGAGAATTATCAAGGAGTATGTTGAGGGGAAACCAGAGATTTCGGACATACCTGTTGAACAAGAAAATTGAAATTGTGATTGATATGCGGCGGCAGAGCTAAAATGCTTTGCCGCCCTTTTTTGGCGCGGGAGGGGAGTTTAGCTTAGGTTTTAGCAACTTTTTCTCCAGACGCGCATACTGCTTCGCGCTGCGCTGTGCCTGCATTAGTGTCCTTTCTTTGTCACTGAACAAAGAAAGGACGAAAGAAAATCAGCCAAGGGGGAAAGCCTTGGCGCGCTTTCTTGGTTCGTTCTTTGGCGCGTGCCAAATAATGAACATCAATACCTTTACAGCGCAGCGCGAAGCAGTATGCGCGTCAAAAGAAGAAGTTGCCGAAAATTTAGCCTATCCTCCTCCCCCTTTTCTCCCCCACTCCTTGACAAAATATAATAAATATTATATAATATTATATTGAGCATTTGTACCCCTTGGGAAAAGATACTCAAAGAAATTCTGAATTTCAGAAAGGTTTGCAACAAGCAAATGAACCAACAAAAATCATCCCCCACCGCGCACATGACAAACAATGAGATCATGCAAAAGCTGCGCGAGGATAATGACCGTCACGCCGCGACTGGCGAGCGTCGACGCGCCTATATATTGACCTTTGGCTGCCAGCAAAACGTGGCCGACAGCGAAAAGCTTTCGGGTATGTGTGAGCAGATGGGATATGTCCTGACCGATCGCGCCGAGGAGGCAGACTTGATCATGGTCAACACCTGCGCCATCCGTGAGCACGCCGAGCAAAAGGCGCTGTCTGTCGTAGGGCAGTACAAGCATCTCAAAGCCAAAAAGCCTGATATGGTCATCGGCGTTTGCGGCTGCATGGTTGCCCAGGAGCATCGCCGCGAAACGTTGCGCCGTAGCTATCCGTACGTGGATTTCGTGTTCGGCACGACCGTGTTGCACCATTTTCCAAGGCTTCTTTGGGACAAGCTTCGCTCGGGCAAGCGTATGTTTTCGCGCGAGAGCGAGAATGATAGTAAGGTCGTGGTTGAAGGACTGCCGATCAAGCGTGACAGCAACTACCGCGCTTGGGTATCCGTCATGTACGGCTGTAACAATTTCTGTTCGTATTGCATTGTGCCCTATGTGCGCGGCCGCGAGCGCAGTCGCAATAAAGACGAGATCATCGCTGAGGTCAAGGATCTGGTTTCTCGTGGCTACCGCGATATCACCCTGCTGGGTCAGAACGTTAATTCCTTCAACAAGGGAAGTGAGGACGGCTACGATTTTGCCGCGCTGATGCGCGATCTTGATACAATCGAGGGTGACTACACGCTGCGTTTTATGACCAGTCACCCGAAGGATGCGACGGTGGCGCTGATGGATGCTATGGCAGGGGGCAAGCATATTGCCCGTCACTTCCATCTGCCCATGCAATCGGGCAGCGACGCGATTTTAAAGAAAATGAACCGTCATTACGACACCGAGCGCTATCTGTCCATCGTGGACGGGCTGCGCGCGCGGATGCCTGATATTACCATTACCTCGGATATCATCGTCGGTTTCCCCGGTGAGACGGAGGAGGACTTTGAGGCGACGCTGGATATGTTGCGCCGTGTCAAGTTTGACATGCTGTTTTCGTTCATCTATTCGCCCCGCCCGGGTACGCCCGCCGCGGCGATGGAGGATCAGATTCCCGACAAGGTCAAAAACGAGCGATTTGACCGCCTGCTCGCGCTTCAGAATGAGATCGCGGCAGAGAAAAATCAGACCATGGTCGGCACGACTGTGCGCGTTTTGTGCGACGGTGTGAGCAAAAACAACGCCGCCATGTACAACGGTCGCACGGAGGGCAACAAGATTGTGTTCTTTGAAGGGAACGAGGAGGACACGGGACGTTTTGTAAACGTTCGCATCGATCGCGCCGAGGCATTCGCGCTGTATGGTGAGAAGGTAAACTGAATTTAAATCAAAAGGAGATAAAACAATGGATATTTTTGAAATGGCTGCGGCGCTGGGCGACGCACTTAAGCAGGACGAGAAGCTGGTCGCTCTGGAGGCGGCACGCAAGAACTATATGGATGACCGTCAGCTGCAAGCGCTGGTCGTTGAGTATGAGGTACAGCAGACGGCTATGCAAAAGGAAGCTTCTCGCGGCGAGGATTACGATACCCACCTGATTGATATGATCCAAAATCGTATCAACGAGCTGTATGAGGCCATTACCAAGAACGAAACCTATTTGGCACTCGAAAAAGCGCAGGATGAGGTCAATGCGCTGATGAACAAGATCAACGGTATCATTACCACGCATATTACGGGACAGGAGCCCGGATGCACTCACAACTGCGCGACTTGCGGCGGTTGTCACTAATTTTGCATAATCTTTGGCAGAGGAGCTGATGCGACATGACTCCCATGATGGAGCAATACTTTGAAGTAAAAAATCAATATCGCGACTACGTACTCTTCTACCGTCTGGGCGATTTTTATGAGATGTTCTTTGACGACGCTATCCGCGTCTCGCGTGAGTTGGAGCTGACGCTGACGGGGCGGGATTGCGGTGAGGCCGAGCGCGCGCCTATGTGTGGCGTGCCCTTCCACAGCGCCGATACCTATATTGCCCGTTTGATCGAAAAGGGATACAAGGTGGCCATTTGCGAGCAGGTGGAGGATCCCGCGCTGGCCAAGGGATTGGTCAAGCGAGAGGTCGTGCGGGTCATCACGCCCGGCACGCTGATCGAGCCGACCATGCTGTCCGAGCAAAAGAACAACTATCTTTGTGCTGTCTATTTTTCCGAGGAGGGCAACGGTCTTTGCTTTGCCGACGCCTCGACGGGCGAGCTGTTTGCCACCGTCTTGCGCGGTGCAAATATGGAAAGCCGTATGCTTGCCGAAATGGGAACGTATCGCCCCAGCGAGGTTATTTTCAACCTACCTCGCAATCGTGCATCGGCTGCGGCAGAGTTTGTTCAATCGCATCTGAAGGCGGTGCTGACGGATGCTCAGGCGAGCCGCTTTGAATACGGTTCTTGCCGTGAGGCGGTTGCTTCGCAATTTGGCACGGCACTGCGCGAGGGTGTTCTTGAGGACCGACCGCTCGTTTGTGCGGTGGGAGGGCTTCTGGACTATCTGCGCGAAATGCAAAAGAACGATCTGGGAGCGCTTAAAGAGCTTAATATTTATACCGAGGGACAGTTCCTTGAGATGGATCTGAACACTCGTCGCAATCTCGAACTGACCGAGACCATGCGTGCCAAGGAAAAGAAGGGATCTCTGCTTTGGGTGTTGGACAAAACACGCACCGCCCCCGGTGCGCGTATGCTGCGTCAGTGGATCGAGCATCCCCTTTTGAACGTTGCCGCCATTGAGGAGCGGCAAGGAGCGATCGAGGAGCTGGTCGGCAATTATATGCTGCGTGAGGAGATTTCTGAGCTGCTTTCGGGCGTGCTTGACCTCGAGCGATTGAACACCAAGATCGTATACGGTACGGCCAACGCCAAGGACTTGCGGGCGGTCGCATCGACCATTTCCATTTTGCCCGAGCTGCGCGCAAAATTGGCCGATTGTCAGAGCCGCGCCATGAAGCGCATTTACAGTGAGCTGGATACGCTGGAGGATCTTTTTGCGCTGATCGATCACGCCATTGTCGAAACGCCGCCGTTTTCCGTCCGCGAGGGCGGTATGATTGCGCCCGGTTATAATGCTGATATCGACTATCTGCACAGCGTGATGGCAGACGGCAAAGGCTGGATCGCCAAAATTGAAGCCGAGGAGCGGGAAGCCACCGGCATCAAAACCCTTCGCATCGGGTACAATAAGGTGTTCGGCTATTACATTGAAATTACCAAGTCGCTTGTTTCCCAAGCGCCGGATCGATATATTCGCAAGCAGACGCTGTCCAATTGCGAACGATACATTACGCAAGAGCTGAAAGACAAGGAATCCACTATTCTTGGTGCGGCCGACAAAGTATGCACGCTGGAGTACGAAGTGTTTTCCCAAGTCCGCGCCGTGGTTGCCGAGGCAGGGGAACGCTTGCAAAAAACGGCAGTGCTATTGTCCGAGCTGGACGTGTACCGCTCGCTTTCGCAGGTGGCCGCGACCAATCACTATGTGCGCCCGATGGTCGATCTGTCCGACCGCATCTCGATCGTGGACGGCCGCCATCCTGTCGTTGAGCAATTTGTCAAGGACAGCTATTTCGTGCCCAACGACACTGAGCTCGACACGACGCAAAATCGCCTGATGCTCATCACCGGCCCCAATATGGCAGGTAAATCGACCTATATGCGTCAAGTGGCACTGATTACGGTTATGGCGCAGATCGGTTCGTTCGTGCCGGCGCGCGAGGCGACGCTGGGACTGGTGGATAAGGTGTTCACCCGTGTGGGTGCGTCGGACGATCTGGCCAGCGGGCAGTCCACCTTTATGTTGGAAATGAACGAGGTTGCCTATATTTTGCGTAACGCGACCAAGCAGAGCCTGATTATTTATGACGAAGTTGGACGCGGTACTTCGACCTTTGACGGCATGAGCATCGCTCGCGCCATTGTTGAGTACACCAACAGCAAAAAAATCGGTGCCAAGACGCTGTTCGCGACGCACTATCACGAACTAACTGTTATGGAGGACGAGTTTGACGGCATCGTCAACTACAATATCGCCGCCAAAAAACGAGGAGACGGCATTGTCTTCCTACGCAAGATCGTGCGCGGCTCGACGGATGATAGCTACGGCATTGAGGTTGCCAAGCTGTCGGGTCTGCCAAACGAGGTTATCAAGCGAGCTCGCGAGGTGCTGGCGACGGTAGAGGCTTCGGCGGTCAATCTCAGCACGAGTGGGGATAAAGTGAAAATGTCACCCAAGCCTGCCGAGGACGATTTGACACTGTCGCTTCAGGATTGTATCAATGAACAGGTGATTGAGGAGCTGAAGGCGGCGGATCTGAATACGCTCTCGCCGCTGGAGGCAATGAACTTGCTGTTTGGATTGCAGAGAAGATTGAAGAACGGTTGAAGTTTCTGACGACTTCTTCTACGGACGCGCATACTGCTTCGCGCTGCGCTGTGCCGGCTTTGCTGTACTTTCTTTGTCGCTGAACAAAGAAAGTACCAAAGAAAGTCAGCCCGGACGTTCCCTCCGGAGCCTCCCTTAGCATTGCCGCTCTGCAACGAGGAAAAGGAGAAAGACATAATAGCTTATTCTGTATCTCCCGCCACAGAGCCAACACGAGCGGCAGACGCAGACAGCAAAACGGTTTGTGGGTTTCTTAAGGGCATTAGGCCCTTAAGTCCGCTTTCTTGGTTCGTTCTTTCTCGGATGAGAAAGAATGAACATCAATACGGTATACCGAGCGCGCGGAGCTGTGCGAGGCTGTAGAAGAAGTTGCTGAAATTTTAGACATCCAAAAATAAACCCCGAAAGGAGGTGCCGATGTGGGCAAAATAAACGTTCTGGACTTTTCCGTTGCGAATCTGATCGCAGCGGGCGAGGTGGTTGACCGCCCTGCTTCCGTTATCAAGGAGCTGATGGAAAATGCTATCGACGCAAAATCGCGTCAAATTACCATCGAGATTCAAAACGGTGGCGTAACCTTTATGCGCGTATCTGACGACGGTTGCGGCATGGAGCCCGACGATCTGCCTGTGGCCATCCGTCGGCACGCAACCAGTAAAATCAAAGACGCGAGCGATCTTGAGGCCATCTTGACGCTCGGCTTCCGCGGTGAAGCACTGGCTGCTATCGCCTCGGTGTCTGATATTCGTATTCTTTCCAAGCAGCGCGATGCCGATATGGGAGCTGTGTTGGAGGCGCATGGGGGCAATATTGTCAGTCTGACGGAAACGGGTTGCCCCAACGGCACGACCGTCATCGTCGAGGCGCTGTTTGCCAACGTTCCTGCCCGCCGCAAATTTTTGAAGCGAGACGTAACCGAGGCGCAAGCGGTAACACAAGCAGTCGAAAGAGTGGCACTTTCGCATCCCGAGATTTCATTCAAGCTGATCGTCGACGGAGATATCAAGCTCCATACGGCAGGCGACGGCAAACTGCAAAGCGCTGTGTATGCCGTGTTTGGACGCGATTTTGCGAGCCGCCTCATTCCCATTTCTGGCGAGTACGAGGGCATAGGCATCAGTGGCTTTATCGGTCGCCCCGATAATGTCAAGGGCAATCGCAACTATCAGAATTTCTTTATCAACGGTCGATGGATCAAAAGTAAGACAGCCATGGCGGCTTTGGAGCAAGCCTTTGTTTCCTACCTGTCGCCCGATAAATATCCGACCTGCGTCATGAATCTGACGCTCAATCCGGCTCGCGTGGACGTCAACGTGCATCCCGCTAAGCTGGAGGTCAAATTCAGTAACGAGAAAATGATCTTTGAGGCGATCTATTATACCGTGCGTCATGCGCTCGAGCAAAACGAGATCCGCCCCGAGTTGAAGATACCTGAGCAGAAAAAAGAAAAAACTGCCACCGCACAGACGGTCGCAGGTGCTCGCCGAGTGTCAGATGCGTTTGCACCTGTGCGCGATGCAAGGGAAGAGTCGGTCATCCGCAGACAGATCGGTATGGCGACGCCCGCGCAGCCGAGCGCCCCTCAACCGCCCAAAAAGGACGCATTTGTTCGTTTGACGGCCGAGGAGTATGTCCGTGAGTATCTGGGTGGGGATAAGAAAGCACCTGCTACCAAGAGCGCCGAGCCGAGCATATCGAGTGCTCCTGTGAGCGCACCTCGCGCGATCGAAGCGCCCGCCCCCATGCCCGAGATTCCAACGGATATTCCAATGCCGAGCGATGCTGATGCTCCACCTGTGCGTAACGAGGATATTCCGCCTGCTCCGCCGCACGTTGACGAGCCGGCACCGATCCCACAGCAGCAAAGCGAGCAGCGGACCGCTGAATTTGTTGAACAAGCAGAACAACCCCCTGCCGTGCCCGACTATCGTATCGTAGGCGAGGTGTTCCACGCTTACGTGCTGGTCGAGGTTGGCGATAGAATGCTGGTTATTGATAAGCACGCGGCGCACGAGCGCATTTTGTTTGAGCAGCTCAAAGAGAAGCTGCACAGCACCGACACATCCTCGCAATTGCTCATGCTTCCCATAGAAGTTATGATGATGAGCGACGAGGTCGAGCTGATTGCCGAATATCGTCGGGAGTTGGAGACCATTGGTTTTGCCTTTGAGACAGCACGCAACACCGTCAGTATCAGCGCCTTACCCATCGGCATTGATGCAGGGATGGCGGGAGATATGCTGTGTGCGATTGCTGACCGCATTAAGAACAATACGGGAAGCGCAACACTGACTCGTGATATTCTGTTTGAAAAAGCACTGTATCAGGGCGCTTGTAAGGCCGCCATCAAGGCGGGACGCGTGTATGCCGAGGGTCACGTTGAATGGCTAGTGGCACAGATGATGAAGCTGCCCGATATTACATATTGTCCCCACGGCAGACCCGTGGCGATGGAGATGACCAAGCAAAATTTGGATCATCAATTTGAACGAAGCTAACCGCGTCCAAATGGCGCAGAAAGGTTGACGATATGACGGAAAATGAGATAATTACAGCGCCCGACGAGGAGGTTGCCGAGCAGACTGCGCCTCCCGCTCCCTTCGATAACGGGCGTAACTCGAAATTTGAGCTTTTGACGACCGACGGTCGCGCCCGCCGCGGTGTGCTTCACACTGTGCACGGTGACATTCAGACGCCTGTGTTTATGAACGTTGGTACGTGCGCCGCCATCAAGGGCGGTGTCAATACCATGCAGCTGCGCGAGCTGGATTGCCAGGTGGAGCTGTCCAATACCTACCACCTGCACCTGCGTCCGGGTGATAAGCTGATCCACCGCATGGGCGGTATCCGCAAATTTATGAACTGGGAAGGACCGGTTTTGACCGATAGTGGCGGATTTCAGGTGTTTTCCTTGTCCTCGCTTCGCAAGATCACCGAGGAGGGCGTCAAGTTCGCCTCGCACATCGACGGTAAGCGCATTTTCATGGGGCCTGAGGAGAGCATGCAGATCCAATCCAATCTCGCCTCGACCATTGCCATGGCCTTTGACGAGTGCATCGAAAATCCTGCTCCCTACAAATACGTTAAGGATTCTTGTGCTCGCACGGTGCGTTGGTTGGAGCGCTGCAAGGCGGAGATGGCAAGACTCAATGCCCAGCCCGAGACCATCAACCGTCATCAGCTGTTGTTTGGCATCAATCAAGGGTCGACTTATGAGGACCTGCGCATCGAGCACATGAAGCAGATTGCCGAGATGGATTTGGATGGCTATGCCATTGGCGGCTTGGCAGTTGGCGAGGCAACCGAGGATATGTACCGTATCATCGACGCGGTAGAGCCTTATATGCCCAAGGATAAGCCCAGATATCTGATGGGGGTGGGCACGCCCTGCAACATTCTTGAGGCAGTGCATATGGGCGTGGATTTCTTCGACTGTGTTATGCCTTCTCGCAATGCCCGCCACGGTAATCTGTTTACCTGGCACGGCAAGATCAATCTGTGCAACGAAAAATATGCGGAGGATCCCAGACCTTTTGATGAAGGCTGTGGCTGTCCCGCTTGCCGCAACTACAGCCGCTCCTACGTGCGCCATCTGATTAAGGCCAAGGAGGCGGTCGGTATGCAACTGGCGGTTACCCACAATCTGTATTTTTACAACAACCTTACGCGCAAGATCAGAGAGGCGCTGGATGGTGGGTATTTTGAGTCGTTCTATCAGAAATATCGTACGATTTTGGGTGAACGTCTGAACGATTAAAGGAGAGAGTCAAATGATCAAAGCGGTCATTTTTGATATGGACGGCACGCTGTTTGACACCGAGTCCATCTATGCCGATGCATGGCGCAAGGCGGGCAGGGAACTGAATTTTGCTCCCATTGAGCAAGCCATCACAGCCTGTACGGGGCGCAATGCCAAGGATACCAGACAGTATTTTGAAGATAACTTTGCCGATCAGATCTCGTATGACGAGTTTATGGTCGCACGCAACCGCTATTACGAGGCGGCAATTGAGGAGCGTGGCGTACCGCTCAAGGAGGGTACGGTTGAGCTCTTGGACTATCTCAAGACCAACGGTATTGGCATCGCGCTTGCTACGGCGACACGCATGGTGCGCACGCTGGAAAACTTGGAGCGAACAGGTCTGCGCCGCTATTTTGACGTGCTTGTTACGGGCGATATGGTAGAGAACGGTAAGCCACATCCCGAAACCTTTTTAACAGCGGCAGAACGCTTGGGTGTGTTGCCCTGTGAATGCATTGGCGTGGAGGACTCCTTTAACGGCGTTCGCGCCATCCGCGCCGCGGGCATGTTTACCGTGATGGTGCCTGATACGGTACCGCCTACGCCTGAAATTGAGGCGCTGTTAGATGCCAAGTGTGCGAGTTTGCACGAAATTCGTCCCATTATTGAGAAAATCAATCATAGCCAAATATAAAAACAAAGGAGAGTAGTGACATGATTCTTGAAAAGAAGCTGTTACAAGAGGTACTGGCGGCAGCCATGACGACCGGTGCCGACTTTGCGGAAGTCTATGCGGAACGCACGCTCAATGACAGCGTACATCTGCTGGACCGCAAGATCGATCAAATTTCCAACAACGTCGTCTCGGGTGCAGGTATCCGTGCCTTTAAGGGAACGCGCACCGTATACGCATCGACATCTGATCTGAGCCGCGAGGGTCTGCTTCGTTGTGCTCGTTCGGTTGCGGCGGCTATGGGTGAGGGCAATGCTCCCATTTCCATCTGCCTGACTGAGCGTATGTTCCCCAACATTCACCCTGCACGCATTATTCCGTCTTCAGTGGAAAGCCGTATCAAGACCGATCTGCTCAAGGCAGGCTGTGAGGCAGCACGTGCATATGATGATGCCATCGTGCAGGCTACGGGCACGCTAATGGGCGTTGACCACACCATTCTGATTGCCAACAGCGAGGGCCTTTTGACCTCTGACCGCCATATTCGCACGCGTTTGGCGATCCAGGCAGTTGCCAGCGAAAAGGGCGAAAACCAGAGCGGTTTTTACGGTCCCGGTCGTGGTATGGGTCTTGAAATGTTTGATTTCATCGATCCGCGCGAGGTTGGTCGTACCGCCGCCGCGCAGGCGATGGTCAATCTGCGCGCTGACTACTGTCCCGCAGGTAAGATGACGGTTGCCATTGAAAATGGCTTTGGCGGTGTTATATTCCATGAGGCTTGTGGCCATTCACTCGAAGCAACCTCGGTTGCCATCGGAAACTCCGAAATGGCGGGCAAGCTGGGTCAGCAGATCGCCAACGAGAAGGTCACCGCAATTGACGACGGTACGATCGCCGGCGCTTGGGGTTCGGTTAATATCGACGACGAGGGTACACCTACCCAGCGCAACGTTCTGATTGAGAACGGCGTGCTCAAGAGTTACATGGTTGACCGCCTCGGCTCTCGCCGCATGGGTCTGCCTATGACGGGCAACGGCCGCCGCCAGTCCTATGCCTATGAACCTACCTCGCGTATGACCAATACGTTTATCGATAACGGCCCCGATAAGAACGAGGATATTATCGCTTCTATCGAGTACGGTCTGTATGCCAAGAGCATGGGCGGCGGTTCGGTCAATCCTCTGACGGGCGCGTTCAACTTCTCGGTCAGCGAGGGCTATATCGTCCGCAATGGTAAGATCTGCGAGCCTGTGCGCGGTGCGTCGCTGATCGGTACGGGCGCTCAGATCCTTAAGGATATTGACATGGTCGGCCAGAACCTGGCAACAGGCCAAGGTATGTGCGGTTCGAGCAGCGGTAGTGTTCCTACTGACGTAGGCCAGCCGCTCATCCGCGTTTCTTCCATCACTGTCGGCGGACGGAATTGAGAGGTGTAGCTATGAATTTTGAACAGATGAAAGAATATTTGATCGCTGCGGCCAAAGCCGCAGGCTTGACCGAGTACGAGATCTACGCCACCTCGACCAGTGAGGTCAGCACGGAGACGTACAAGGACGAGATCAGCAGCTTTTCCTCGGGCGAGAGCGGCGGCATCAGCTTCCGTTGCATCGTAGATGGTAAGATGGGCTATGCCTCGGGCGAGCTGTTGACCCGCGAAGAAATGGAGGCGTTGGTTGATCGCGCGATCGATAACGCAAAGAATATTGAAACGGACGATGAGGTGTTTATTTTCCCCGGATCGGAGAGCTATGAAGCTGTCAATGCCAAGGCTCCCGAGATGCCCGAGGCGGCAACGCTGAAAAACTGGGCGCTGGATCTGCAGGCTAAGACGTATGCGGCGCATCCTTCTGTCAGCGACGGCACCCAGACGGCCGCCATCGCCTTTGAATCTAATATTATGCTGTGCAACTCACATGGACTGGAGCTGTCTAACCATGTCGGCTCGAGCGGTGTTTATATCAGCGCCGTTGTCAAGGAAGGCGACGAAGCCGTCAGCGGCTTCAAGCTCAAGAGCGGCAGACATGCCGAGGAGTTTGCTCACCTGCCAGCCGAGGCGGTAGAAGAAGCGCGCGGTAAGCTGGGCGCGACTACGGTCGAGTCGGGTAAGTACGATTGTGTTATCGCGGGCGACGAAATGCGCTCGCTGCTCTCGGCCTTTTGGTCCATGTTCTCAGCTAAGATGGTTCAGCACGGAATGTCGCTGTTGGGCGGCCGAATTGGCGAGAAGATCGCATCGGATATCGTCAACGTGACCGACGACCCCCGCCGTCCCGAGTGCGATATCCAAACCTCGTTTGACGGCGAGGGCGTGGCGACCTATCGCAAGAGCATCATTGAAAATGGTGAGCTTCGCACCTATCTGTACGATCTGACGACGGCTAAAAAGGACGGTGTTGCCTCGACCGGTAACGGTCAGCGTGGTTCGTACGCCTCGTCCGTGTCTATCGCTCCTTACTGCTGCTGTCTGGAGGCAGGGGATAAATCGCTGGATGAACTGTTCGCGACAATCGGTGACGGTTTGTATATCACCGAGCTCAAGGGCATTCACGCAGGTGCCAATGCGGTCACTGGTGACTTCTCGCTGGAGAGCGCCGGCTTCCGTATTCGCGACGGCAAGATCGCCGAGGCTGTCAAGACCTTTACCATCGCGGGCAACTTCTTGGAATTGCTCAAGAGCGTAGATGCAATTGGCAACGAAATTCGCTTCGGATTTTCGGGTGGCTTTACCTCGTTTGCTTCTGCGGACGTATTGGTTCGCGGTATCAGCGTGGCAGGTAAATAAATCAAAAGCAAAATAACGGGGGCTTTTTAAAGCCCCCGTTTTCTTTCACATAACGAAAAACCGCACATCCGATTGGATGTGCGGTTTTCTGAACTCACGCAGTGAGTTCTGTTACCATAAAGACACGCCGGTAAAGCAGCATCAGCGCGGATGCGTGGACATTACTTAATTTCGACGGTAGCGCCAGCCTCAACG
>JAFVZV010000039.1 GCA_017507985.1 Clostridia bacterium | reverse complement strand
GAACGGAACCATTGTCAACAAATTCTACGGCAAGGTGATTTCCGGCGTTCTTCAGCTCCCCGTGTCGGGCATTGCCGACGAGGACGCCCGCGTTTCCGTCAACGGCGTCGAGGCGCAGCGTGGCGACAAGGTTTTGGTTCGTGGCCGCGACTTCACAACCGGACAATGGGTTGCTTCGGCACAATTCGTCGTTAACGAAAGATACTCTGTGAAGGCTGATACTGCGGCTCTTGAGGCCGAGATTAAGGCCGTTGAAGCCCTCAAGGCCAACGATTACACGGCTGAAACCTGGGTTGCTCTGTCTGAAGCGCTCAAGGTAGCCAAAGACGTTAAAAATTCCTATGTTCAGGCTGAGATCGACGCCGCACTGGCCGCTCTCACCGCCGCCAAGGACGCATTGGAGCTCGTCCAGAATAACAACAACGGCAATACTGACGGCAATAACGGTGGCAATAGCACCGAACAGCCGCAAGACGGTTGTAAATCTGTCCTGCCCGTTTCTGCCATCGCTTTGATTGCGACCTTCGGCATCGCAACCATTTTCATCCGTAAAAAACGTGAGGATTGATCCTTGCACGACAAAAAGATCCCGACAGTTCATCTGTCGGGATCTTTTTGTTTTATTATTATTGATTCAATAGCTGCTCGACCGCCGCAAGCTTGGTACACAGCGTAAGCATATAGGTTGCCTGCTCCATCTGCTCGAATGTCGGATAAGTGGGAGCGATGCGAATATTGCTGTCGTCGGGGTCGTTACCGTAAGGATAGGTCGCGCCAACGTTCGTCAACACAACGCCTGCCTCGCGGCACAGATTGTAGATACGCTTTGCCGTCCCCTTAGGAGCGAAAAAGCTAACAAAATAGCCACCGCGCGGATGTGTCCACATTCCGATACCCGCGTCAGAGAGCTCTTCACTCAAAATCTGCTCAACACGCTCAAAGCGAGGACGAAGAATGTCAGCCTGTGCTCTCATGTGCTTCATAATATTTTCGGCAGTGCCAAAATATTTGACATGGCGCAACTGATTGAGCTTGTCAAAGCCGATGGTCTGCATAGTCAACACCTTGGTGATTTGTGCAATATTTGCCTCGGAAGCCGCCATGATCGCCACACCCGCACCGGGGAATGTGATCTTAGAGGTCGAAGCGAAATAGAAGACACGGTCGGCGTTGCCCGCTTCCTCGCAAAGCGCGAAAATATCGGCCAGCTCATCGGGCTCGTCGGGATACAGATCATGTACAACGTAAGCGTTATCCCACATAATACGGAAGTCGGGGGCGGCCGTTTTCATGCGCGCCAGGCGCGCAACGACTTCGTCCGAGTAAGTAATACCATTCGGATTAGAATACTTAGGACAGCACCAGATGCCCTTGATGGCGGCGTCGGATGCAACCAGTGCTTCCACCTCATCCATGTTAGGGCCTTCGTCTGTCATAGCAACAGGAACGAGCTCAAATCCCAGCGACTGTGTCACAGCAAAATGGCGGTCGTACCCCGGAGAGGGACATAAAAATTTGATCTTTTCCTCCCGACACCACGGACGCTCACTCCCCACCACACCATAGATCATAGCACGGATCAGAGCGTCATACATCAAATTCAGCGACGAGTTGCCGCATACCATCAGACGGCTCTCGGGAATGTTCAACAAATCCGAAAACAGCTTTTTTGCCGCAGGAATGCCGGTAAGCAAGCCATAGTTACGGTAATCGTTACCGCTCTGCACAGCATCCTTGGCATCCAAACAGTGAAACATATCGTCAATCAGGTCCAACTGCTCAGCGCAGGGCTTACCGCGGGAAAGGTCCAACGAAAGCCCCTTGGCTCGAGCAGCCTCATATTGTGCTTGTAATTGGGTATAGAGCGCGGACAATTGCTCGCGGCTCATGCTTTGGTAATTCATAGGGTAAACGAAATCCTCTCGAAAATTGGTAAGCAATATCAGAATTCGGCACTGCCCGTCGTACGCGGGAAGGCCTCAACGTCACGGATGTTGGACATACCCGTAATATACATGATCAGACGCTCAAAGCCCAGACCGAAGCCTGCATGCTTGGTACCGCCGAACTTGCGCAGCTCGATATACCAAGAATAGTCCTCTTCATTCAAACCGAACGTCTTGATGGCATCCAGCAGAACGTCCAAACGCTCCTCACGCTGAGAACCACCGATCAGCTCGCCGACGCCGGGAACCAGCATATCAGCCGCGGCAACCGTCTTGCCATCGTCATTGCGGCGCATATAAAATGCCTTGATCTCCTTGGGATAGTCGGTAACGAATACGGGCTTCTTAAAGATCTGCTCGGTCAGATATCTTTCATGCTCGGTCTGCAGATCCATGCCCCAGTAAACAGGATATTCAAACTCATGGCCCGATTTTTGCAGCAGCTCCACCGCATCGGTATAGCTGACGCGACCGAAATCGGCGTCAACCAGCATCTGCAGTCTTTCAAGCAGCGTGGTATCGATCAGCTTGTTGAAAAATTCCATTTCGGCGGGACATTCCTGCATAACGTAGCGAAGGACGAATTTAATCATGTCCTCAGCCGTGTCCATATAGTCGGTCAGATCGGCAAATGCCATCTCAGGCTCGACCATCCAGAACTCGGCCGCGTGGCGCTGAGTGTTGGAACGCTCGGCACGGAAGGTAGGACCGAAGGTATAAATGTTGGCATACGCCATAGCGAAGGTTTCGCCGTTGAGCTGACCCGAAACAGTCAGACCAGTTTTTTTGCCAAAGAAGTCTTGCGAGAAGTCAACCTGACCATCCTCGGTCTTAGGAATGTTATCCAAGGGCAACGTTGTGACCTGGAACATCTCACCCGCGCCCTCACAGTCAGAGCCTGTAATCAGCGGCGTGTGGACGTAGACAAAGCCACGCTCCTGGAAGAACTTATGAATCGCATACGCGGCCACCGAGCGAACGCGGAACACAGCGTTGAAGGTATTGGCACGAGGACGCAGGTGAGCAATGGTACGCAAATATTCAAAAGTGTGACGCTTTTTCTGAAGCGGATAGTCGGGAGTCGAGGTACCTTCGACCTCAACAGCCGTTGCCTTGAGCTCGAAGGGTTGCTTTGCCTCGGGTGTCAGCGTAAAGATGCCACGCACGACAAAGGAGGCGCCGACGTTCTGCTTGGCCAGTTCCTTATAGTTATCCAGCTTTTCAGCCTCAATGACCACCTGCAGATTCTTCAGGTAGCTACCGTCATTCAATTCAATAAATCCAAACGCATTAGATGCGCGGATGGTTCTCGCCCAGCCGGCGACGGTAATTTCCTGCGAAGCGTAGGTCGCAGGATCGGTAAACAACTGCTTTACGGTAATTCGTTTCACGTTGTATCATCCTTTCGATTTGTCGTTATGTTTGCACAATTTTCTTCCGAAAATTGCATTTTCCGCAATATAAGAGTTATTATATCATAACAAAGAGGAAATTGCAAGTGCTGTTTCCATATTTTTCAGTTTTTATTCCAGAAATGTGCTACCATTTCTGCAAGATTTTTTGCATTTCCTGCATATTTGGCGTGCGACCAATGCGACGGGAACAGGCGCCGATATTCGGGAGATTCGTATCTGTCATCAATTAGCACCACGATTCCCTTGTCTTCATCGGTGCGGATGACACGCCCTGCCGCCTGCAGGACACGATTCATGCCGGGATAAACGTAGGCATACTGATAGCCCATCTCACTTTTATTTTGATAATATTCCTGCAGAATATTACGCTCCCCCGAAAGCCCGGGAAGTCCCACGCCAACGATAACAGAACCAATGAGTCTTGAACCCGGCAGATCGACACCTTCGGAAAACGAGCCGCCCAACACGCAAAATCCTACCCGCAAAACATCTCTGTCTGCAGCAAAGGCATCGAGGAAGGCTTCCCTTTCGGGTGCCCGCATTCCCCTTTTTTGCACGATTGTCGTTACCTTTGGATATAGCGCATGAAAATGCACTAATACGTTTTCCAAATAGGAATACGAGGGAAAATAGACGATATAATTGCCCTTTTTTCCCGACACGGCCGCACCGATACAGGCTGCAATGTGACGGCAGGATTCCCTTCTCTGCGAAAAGCGCGTGCTGATGCCCTCAACGACAAACAGTCCGAAATTATCTCTGTCGTACGGTGACGGCAAGGCTATCGTGCGGGCCGTCTCCCCACCGCCAAGCACATCGACAAAATAGGACAGCGGTGTCAACGTAGCCGAAAACAGCACGGCACTTGTCGCGCGGTTTAGCAGAATATTCAGTTCTCCCGACGGGTCAAGGCACAGCAAATGTACCAACGTATCTCCCCCGATCAGCTCGACATAGGTGACGTAATGCTCGTCATAGTGTTCCATGATCGTCGTGTACTCACGCAAGGTATAGCACAAGTCACGCACGCTCACGGCGATGTCCTCTTCTCCATGGCGGCGCAGCCAACCGTCGCATTGATCGGAAAACCAGCCAAGCTTTTCGTTGAATGCGGTCAGTGGAGCATGGGAGAGACTATATCCACACTCATTGCCCTCCCCATCTGTGGTCAGATTATCACGGCACAGTTTTCTCATACTCCGCATAGCCAAAATAACGGTTTCCAGCGCCTCATTGAGCACCTTATCGCGGCGATCGACTTTGGCGTATACTTTTTCAAAGGCACGGCGAGACAGCGTTACAGAATACATATCCCTTGCGCGGTCGGCCAGATTATGTGCCTCATCGATCAAAAAAATATTTTTGCCCTCACAACAGGCGCCCGGCGAAAAGTAGCGGCGCAGATAGACCATAGGATCAAAGGCATAGTTGTAGTCTGCAATAATAACATCACAATACTCGGACACATCCAATGAGAGCTCATACGGGCAAACCTTGTGTTTTTGCGCCACCTCAAGAATGCGGCGGCGATCATAGCCTCGTCCCGAGGTTAAAAGCTCATAGATCGCATCGCCTACGCGATCATAATAGCCCATAGCATACTCGCACTCCACAGCATTACAATGCGAGGAGAGCGCTCGACCGTCAATTGTCGCCGTCGGGTGTGGGCAAATCTGCTCACGGGCAGTCAGCACGGCAGCGCGCAACGGTGCACCACTTTGTACCAAGCGCCGAACCGCACCAAAAGCCTCGCGTCGAGTACTGGCTTTGGCGGTCAAATAGAAAATGCGGTCCGCCAACCCTTCGCCATGCGCGCGAACGGCAGGATACAGCGACGACATGGTCTTACCAAGCCCGGTAGGCGCTTGCAAAAACAGCCGTTCTCCACGCTTGACCGCGCGAAAAACTGCGCGTATCATATCCTCCTGACCGCCTCGCATTTCGGTATACGGAAAGATCAGCGAGGACAGCGCGGGCAGTTCCTCGCGCTGATGCGTTTCAATCAGCTTCGCCCAACGCTCAAGGCGGGCAAGCAGCGAAAAATAATAGTCCTTTAACTGCTCGACCGAAACATAAGTTGTCGTTTCCTTTTGCTTATCGTTATCAACGTTGATACAAGTCATGCGCAGATTAACACCGCCCAGATCTTTTTCCATGCACCAGAAATAGCCGTAGATGCGCAACTGCGCCAAATAGATCTCAGGCACAGGAAAAGCAAACGCACGCGAATGCATGGTTTTGATCTCCTCGACCGTCCAACCATCCTCGTCCAGTTCAATGCCGTCGGCACGTCCGCTGACCGTATACGTCAACTCGCCGTAACGGGTGGTATTGCACAAGGGCACTTCGGCACGATATCGAGCACTTCGCTCACGCTGTATGCGGCGATGGATATCCGCACCCAAGCGACCGCGCTCGGCCAATGCCCTACCTCCGCCATATTCGAGATCGCCGCTATTTAGTACACGGGCGCATAGCTCGCGCACGGAGAGTTCAATACTCGCCGTATTCATATTATATTCCATGCGCGACCTCCTCGCCGTCGAAATTCGACAAATTTTCACGAATACATTATAGCATAAATTTTCGCGAAATACAATAAAAATTTGCAAAGCTTGTTGCTTTTTGCTTATGAACTTCGTATAATGGATGTAACGACTTTGAAAGGAGCCACGCTATGAAGGGTTGGTGGGTCAAAAAATGGTTTCGGGGTATGGCCAAATGGCTGATTTATTACGCCTCCGCTTGCGTTCTGACCTACGTTGCCATTCGCGTATTTGAGAAGCATTTGGTCGAGGAGATCACCTCTCTTGTTCCTCTTTTTGCGATTGTATCCATGCTGGGCTACGCCGTATACATTCGTGTGTTGGACAACATGGAAAGCTCGCTCGCGTCGATGAAATTTTCCAAGGAAGGCGGACATGCCTCCCTCTCCTTTATCTCTCCCGGAGCGTATGACAACAGCGCTAAGGCTTTTGTGGAATCGCTGTTTCTTTTGTTTGCCCCCTTGCCTCTTCCCTTGATCTATTTCTTCCCGGCACACATTAAACTGATCGGGACCGGCATCTGCGTAGCACTGCCTCTTTGTATCTTGATCTTACTCTTTTTGACCGTTATCGTACCGCGTAGCCTGAAGCAGATCCGCCAAGTCAAACTTGACAATGCTGCCTACGAGCAACGCAAAGCGGAGGAAATGCGAAAACAAAGAGAAAAAGAATCCCTCGGCAAGTGGAAAAATTAAAGCAAAAATCCCCGACAGACGTCATCAAAACATCTGTCGGGGTATTTTTAATCCTCTCTTTCCAGCACAACCACCATATACGTCGATTCCTCTTCGCTTGATAGTTTTGTATCGACCACGTGCCAACCTTTGGCAAGATAATCGTCGTTGAGCACCGCCTCGTATTTTCTTCGATAATTCGGGCCGCGCGAAGGCATACCGTCTCCCTCCAACACGTTGAAAACAAATACTTTCTGCTGTCGGCGGACACGGTCAAAAAGATAGTCCGTCGTGGTATCCAGGGCGCGGGCAATATCCGGAATGGTCTGCACGTCAGGAAAGCCACCGCCCGTTTCCCACTTGGAAACGGCTTGCGTGCTTACACCCAGCATCTCCGCGAGTTCTGCCTGTGTCATCTTTTTTTCATTGCGAAGCCCTGCCATTTTTCGTCCGAATTCGGTTGCCGTCATATCCAATGCCTCCTTGGTTTTTGTGCTTTCATTATAGCATGACGCCAAACAAAAAGCAAGACACGCTCCGTTGAATGTTTCGTCTTTTTCAAGGCAAAATTACAACGAAGCGTGTTTTTTTATGCGAATGATGCAATGAATCGTGGATTTTAAATCAAAGATCGCCCTCCACCGCTCTCTTTGCGGCGGTCAGGGTGTTTTTCATAAGCATTGCGATGGTCATAGGACCAACGCCGCCGGGAACGGGGGTGATGTAGGAGGCGATGGGCTCGACAGAAGCGAAATCTACATCGCCCGTCAGCTTACCCTGCGCATTGCGGTTGATACCAACATCAATGACGACAGCACCCGGCTTGACCATATCAGCCGTGACAAAATCTGCCTTGCCAATGGCGGCAACGAGAATATCCGCGCGGCGGGTATGTTCGGCAAGGTCTTTCGTACGGCTGTGGCAGACGGTCACCGTGCCGTTGGCCTGCATGAGCAGGTGTGCCATGGGCTTACCAACGATATTAGAGCGACCAATGACAACGCAGTCCTTGCCTGCAACCGAGATGCCCGAGCGCTCGATCAGCTCCATGACGCCGGCAGGTGTACAAGGCAGATAGGTGATCTGACCGGCGACCATGCGGCCGACATTGTAGGGATGAAAGGCGTCAACATCCTTCTCGGGCGAGATGCGAAGCAAAACTCTCTCCTCGGACAATCCCTTGGGAAGCGGCAGCTGCACCAGAATACCATGTACCGAGGAGTCAGCATTGAGCTTATCGATCAAAGCGTCCAGCTCCTCTTGTGTCGTGGTCGCGGGCAGTGTGATCTGCTCGGCGGCAAAACCGACCTCTTCACAGGCGCGGCCCTTGTTGCGCACGTAAACCTGCGAGGCGGGATCCTCACCGACCAAAATAACCGTCAGCTTGGGCGTCACGCCCGTTTCAGCGATGAACGCTTTGGTTTCCTCTTTCAATTCGGCACGAATCTGCGCCGAGATCAATTTTCCATCAATCAGCTTGGCCATCGTCTTGATTCTCCTTGTTATTTTCATTATTGGTGTCATCGGTCAATTCCTCATCCACCGTGTCCTCGGTTGCCGAATTTTCACCACTCTGTTCAGTTAACGCTGCGAACACAGGTACGTACTCTCCCGCTCTTTCCTGCTTTTTGCAACGGATGAGCATATAAACGATCAGCGAAGTGCCTGCCAAAAAACATACCGCTCCCACGACCTGCGAAATACGGAAAGGACCGACATACAGGCTATCGGTGCGCAAGCCTTCGATGAACATACGGCCAAAGCCATACCATGCGGCATAAGTCAGGACGATCTGACCGTTAAATTTCTTACGCTTATACAAAAAAACATTGATTAACACAAATCCGAGAATATTCCAAAGCGATTCATACAAAAACGTAGGATGAACGTAGGCCATGCCTGCTGTCAGCTCGTTGGGATCCAGTCCCATACGCAAAAAGTACAACAAACTATTTTCAGATACGATACCGCCGTGTGCCTCACCGTTGAAAAAGTTGCCCCAACGCCCCATCGCCTGGGCAAGCATTACACCGGGTGCAACCATATCCAGTGCTCGGCGCCAGTCCTTTTTCATCAAGCGGCAGTAGATATACAATGTCAGCGCGCCTGCGATGATGCCGCCGTAGATGGCCAAACCGCCGCCGCGGATGTTGATCATATCAAGAAAATTTTCCCATGCACTTCGACCGGGCAAAATATAACTGTCCAAGCTCGTCAGCACGTAATACAAGCGCGCACCAATGACGCCAAACACGATCATATACAGCCCCATATCCAGCAGATTATCCGCGTTAAAGCCCTCCTGCTTGGAGCGGTATATGGCATAGGCAAACGCCGCCAGCATACCCAAGGTAATGAAGATGCCGTACCAACGTACCTCAAGACCAAAAACCTCAAAGGCTACGGGATTGAGTTGAAAATTCTCAATTCCCAATCCGGGAAACGAAACTTCGATCATATTATTGTTCCTCCTTATTATTTTCCCCATTGCGATGATCGGGGCTGATCGTCGAAAAGACGGTCATTTTCAAGTCAAAGCTACGCTCAAACAAGGCGCACACATCCTCAAACGTCACATTCTGCAGAATCGACAGCGCATCAAAAATGCCGTGTCCATCGCCATGCGCCTCGCAAAGTAGATCGGCAATCCCGTCGGGGAAGTCAAATTCCGCAACAAAGCCGGCGTATAGCACTCGGCGGAGTCGCTCAAAATCCTCACGGTCAAGCCCTGTGCGCCGCATTTCATTAAGATAATCACGATACGCGTGCCATACCAGTGTGGGATCATCCGCCTCTCCTGCGACGATGTGGTGAGCGATTCCCGGCTGACCGCCCAGCGTTGAATAGCCGTACGAATAGGTCGGTGAGAGTGTTCCCGCCTCAAATAGCTCGTGGTAAAAGCGTCCTGCACGGCAAAACAGCATCTCAGACAAAATATTCATTTCGGTTTCATGACGCAATCTTTGCTGTGGGTCGATCGGAAGATCGGCATTCTTCCAACCGATTTGGAAAATCGGGCGTGCAACCGTTCCCTCCTTGCTCACGCTGCTTCGAACCGTTTTAGGACGGTCGGGATCAAACAGCCGCGTCACAGACGGTGTGCCTTCAGCACGCACGCGCCAATCATTCAAGGGCTCATCGACGGCAGCAATGATTTCGTTCATTGTCATATCGCCGCAAACGACCAAATACATATTAGACGGTCGGTAAAAAGCGTTGTAACAGCGCCAAAGCGTTTGGTCGGTAATTCGCTTGATGGATGCGGCCGTGCCACAGATCTTGCGGCGCACGGCATGGCGACCATACATCGCGCACATGGTCTGCTCGTACAATTTCTGCCAAGGATCATCCTCGCCCATGGCGATTTCCTCGCGAATGATGCCCCTCTCACGCGCGACGTTTTCGCGCGTAAAATAGGGTTCGGATACAAATTTGATCAATGTACGCAAGGATTCACTCGCATTTTCGCTCGTGTTGAACAGATATGCCGTCTTATCGTAATCCGTCCACGCGTTGGCATCCGCGCCGAGCGCGGAAAACAGATCGTTGGCATCGCTCCCGTCGGGACGGGCAAACATTTTATGCTCCAGAAAATGGGCGACACCATCAGGACATTTCATATGCTCGCCGTTCACAATAAATTTGGTATCCCGCGCACCAAATCGAACGATCAGCGATGCGTGCATCGTTGCGCACTTTTTTGGAACAAACAAAATATCAAGCCCCGAGGAATGACGATAGACTTCGCAGCACTCACCAAGACGTTCGTTTCGGATACGTTCAATCATCGATCGCACCCTCCTCTCCGTCCTCATCAAGACCGCCCGTTCCGCGGCGGAAATAAACCAGTTCCAGACGCAGCTTGCGTGCCGCGGCGGCCACTTCTTCCCGCGTCAGTGCCTCAAAACGCTCTATACTTTGCTCTAAGGACTGTTGCATTCCTAAAAGAGAGCGCAGCTCATAATAGCGAAACAGCGAACGAGTGGAATCGTTCATCTGACGGCAGCTTCCGATCAGCGATTTTTTTGCCGCCTGCCATTCCGCATCGGAAAATTCGTTGCGCTGCAGCACCTCGATCTGTTCGATAATCGCACGCTCTGCCAGCGTACGGTTATTGGCGCTGATGCCACAATTTACAATGATATCTCCGCGTTCGATGCGATAAATCGAGGAGCAGGAATAGCACAACGAATGCGCCTCGCGCACATGAACAAATAATCGCGAAATCGGAGACAAACCAAGCAGCTCATGACACAGCATCATAGCATAATACTCGGGTGACTGTACCGTCACGCCGCTACGCCAGCCAAGAATCAAATGGCTCTGCCCTTCCCGTCCAGCTTCTTCTACGCGACGTACCGTATCCCACGAACGGGCAACACAGCAATGCTGATCTATGGGCTGTACCGTACGATCAATACCGGCAAAAGCGGTCTGCATCATCGCACGAACGCGCTCGATCAGTGCCGCCGATGGCATACCGCCGATATAAAAGCATCGAATTGGCGCCTGGCACAACATCTCATGCCAGGTTGTCGTCAATTGATCTGCGGTAATAGAAGAAATCCTTTGTTCAGCACCCTCAAGCGCGACAGCAAAGGGCTCGTTTTGGTAAAAAATATCAGAAAAGCGCGCCATCGCATAGGATGACGGGTGATTTTGTAAGGAGCGGAGATGGTCAACCGCGTTTTTCTTTTCCGCCTCCACATAACGCTCACATAGTTTACCGTTGGGATCGGTCAACGGACAAAACAGCATCTGACGCATCAGAGAAAGAATGTCACCACACAAATCGGTATCATCCAGCAAATAGCGGTTTTCAAGCAGCTCGGCACTAAAGCCGATATACTGGCAATTCCCCTTGATTGTATCGACCACATGATAGGGCGTTGCATAGAGCTCGTCCAACCGGCGGCTGATATGCGAAAGAGTGGGATAGCACTTACACCCTCGTCTCAAAACAGAAAACAAAAGCGAGCGGGTATACGAATTTTCAGGACTTAGCGGCAGCGCAAAAACGCACGAAAAAAGGCCGACCTTAAATCGTTTGCTCGGCAACACCGTCAATGTTATGCCTGGCAATATCTCATGCGTCTGCAGCGGTGTCAGCTCGTTTGGCATTTTCCCCCTCCTCTCAAAATGATTTCTTATTATTGTACACTATTTTTTATATAATTGCAAGAACTGTTTGTGAATTCTTACCCCCATGAGATGATTTTTTTATCCTCTTACGCGATTTTTTGATATTTTATAATTCTCTGGAAATTTTTTTGAAAAAGGGCTTGACAAACAGATTCTCCTATGATATAATAGTCGAGCGTTCGGCAAAAACCGCTTTGCCGAGCATAATATGGCGGGATAGCTCAGTTGGCTAGAGCAACCGGTTCATACCCGGTAGGTCATGGGTTCAAGTCCAATTCCCGCTACCAGGCCCGTTGGTCAAGCGGTTAAGACACGGCCCTTTCACGGCTGTAACATGGGTTCGATTCCCGTACGGGTCACCAAAACAGACAGCATCCGAACTTGTCCGGATGCTGTCTGTTTTGTTATCTATATGGTTTTGAGAATCCATCGAAAGAATATCGCCCTTGCAAAGCGAGGCGCGGGTATTCAGCCCGCGAGATATTCTTTTTGAGCTTGCGCGATAGCGCGAGCTCGGGGTTCGATTCTCGTGCAGATCATTCGAAACATTCGGCAAAAGACGCATATTTTTCGTTGACAAACTTTTTAAATCGTGATATAATATAGTATTATAACTTTTGATAGGAGGTTGCTTATGGAACAACTCGAACAGATCTTGGAATATCTGCGCGATTATAATATCATTTCTGTTGCGGTTCGCTTAACACTGTCTGTCATTCTTGGCGGTCTGATCGGTATGGAACGCGGTCGCCGCGGTCGTGCGGCAGGACTTCGCACTCATATCCTCGTTTGTTTGGGGGCGGCTATGGCCTCCTTGCTGGGCGTATTCGTGACAAAAGAGTTGGAGCTCTCCTCAGACGCCTCGCGTATTGCCGCACAGGTCATCTCGGGCATCGGTTTTCTCGGTGCGGGAACTATCGTCATCAAAGGGCGCTTCCGCGTGTCCGGTCTGACGACTGCCGCCGGTCTTTGGGCGACTGCTGCGATTGGTCTAGCGCTTGGCTATGCCTTTTTGGAGGGCGCACTGATCGCTGCCTTCCTGACCGTCGTTACAATCACCATTCTTTCGCATTTTGAGGCAAGAATCTATCGCAAAAACGCGCGCGCCAGCATTTACATAGAGTTGTCGAACGTAACTGCCGTCAACGCGACCGCTGCTATGCTGGCTGCGGAATATCACGCCATTGACCTACAGGTCACCCCGCCCCGCTCGGGCATTCAGAACCACGTTGGATTTGAGGCAACCGTTTACCTTGGCATGCTCAAGATCTCCGAAGAAGAGCTGATCAAGCAGGTATCGGAAAAGCCCGACGTCGTGTTCGTCTTGGAATCCGTTTGATTACCACCACCCGTCCAACAAACGGGTGGTTTTTTCTCATTAAAAAATAAAAAGCTAACGCCTTTTCTACGCTAAAAACGTAGAAGCGGCGTTAGTTTTTCATTAACAATGAGTATCACGTGTCAAAAGAAGATTCCGTCGGTATTGTCAGCCTTCAAATTGTGAAGCTCCTTCATAAACGTATCCACATCCGTAAATTCGCGGTAAACAGAAGCAAAGCGAACGTAAGCCACAACGTCTTGCTCTTTGAGCTTATTCATAACCATCTCGCCGATGTCGCGGGTAGGAATATCCTGGCGCAAAGCATTTTGAATCTCGGCTTCGATCTCCAGCGCGATCTGCTCAGCGTTTACGGGGCGTTTTTCCGTTGCCTTCATGATACCTGCCAATAGTTTGGCACGGTCAAACAGCTCTCGTGCTCCGTTCTTTTTGATTACAAAAACAGGAACGGATTCAATCATCTCAAACGTAGTAAAGCGTTTTTTGCAGGAAAGACATTCTCTGCGACGACGAATGGTTGCACCATCCTGTGCAGAACGGGAATCTACGACTTTGCTCTCTTGATATCCGCAGCAAGGGCATTTCATATCGGTATGTTTCCTTTCTGATTCAAGCGATCGACTGCAAAATCAACATTTTGTAGTCCACTATTTGTCATTATACCATACCTTGATGAAAAATGGAAGAGGTTTTGAAAAATTTTCTGTTACCAGATCAATTTTCTTACCTGTACCCCCGCCAAAGCTCCCGATAGCGTTTCGCAAACACGGGAAAAGTCCGCTACCATGGAATGCGGTTTGCCATCGGGATCATCCTGTACCATTGGAACAAAATAGACACTTTTTCGTGAGAGCAGCGCGGCGATATTCTTTAAATTTGCCGAAAGCGCATCGTTGGAGGCCAGCGCCAACACCAATGGACGGTCCGTGCGAAGATGTGCCTTGGCCGCCATACAAACAGCCGTATCGGTGATACCGCAAGACAATTTGGCAAGTGTATTCCCCGTGCAGGGACTGATAATCAAGGCATCCAACGGATGCTGAGGTCCCAACGGCTCAGCGGCAACGATGGTGTGTATGACCGAATGGCCGCATATTCCTTCAACGCGTTCGATCAGGTCTTTGGCTTTGCCAAAACGGGTGTCGGTGGTATAGACAGTCTCACTCATGATAGGCTGGATATCAAACCCCTGCTCTTTCAATTTTTCCAACTGTGCCAATGATTTTTCATGGGTGCAAAACGAACCGCACATCGCATATCCGATCATGTCCTTATCACCTCCTCAAGTATGGGCAGTAGTGTATCTGCCACGATTCTCCCGGCTGTGACAGGCACATGCTTTCCCGGTAATCCTGGAGCGTAAATGGTGCGGCACGGGATAGACGCCGCGGGATCCCAGCCGCCGGGTGACGAAGCGAGCTCCATCAACAGCGTTTTTGTGGGCATATCATTCAACAGCCGTTGAGTCAATATACGGTGCGGAATGGTGTTAAAGATGACAGCATAGCCAGCCGTCAGCGGCAAAAGCGAATCCTCATTTGTCAGATGGATCGCTCGGCAATGAGCACATTGGATACGGGCGACGTCTTTTGTTTTACGTGCCGCAACTGTCACGTGCGCTCCCAACGCGCGCAATCGCTCCGCCAGAGCCGCACCAATGCGTCCATACCCAAGTATCGCAACGTACGCCCCATCAAGTGTAATGTCCAAGGCCTGCATGGCAAGGCAGATCGCCCCCTCCGCCGTCGGAACAGCATTGCGTATCTGTAGCTCGTCGCTTTGCGCATAATCAATCAGCAACACGCCGCTTTTTTCGGCTTCTGCCGCGACCGACGGCGCGATACGTCCCCCGAATACAGGCATACGCCCGCCGATACGGGTGAACAGCTCCGCAGCACCAATCGGTGTTTGGGTTTCACTCAAGGGGCAATATAGACAGTTCATTTTATCAAAGGCAGGCATGGGCAAAATGACCGCGCGGCTCCCCTCCAACACGTCCTCAAGTGACCGCCCCTCGCTCCCCTCCTTGTCCGTTTCCTTACTTGGCAATCCGAACGTGTGTACGTCGCCCCCAAGCACCGCCAGCCGCCGTATCATGGACAAGCTGCGCGCGTCTCCTCCCAAGCAAGCAATTTTGGCTCGACCAAGCATATATGTGCATCATCCTCTCTATTCGTCAAAATACGACGGCTGTCAAACAACAGCCTCACGCCAGTATATGCGAAAACGGTCGAACCGTGTCGGTTATTGTAACACTTTATTGATACTATATTCGCTGTTGAGCACCTGCCACATCTGTGGGAACCGCCGCATGATGTTCCATATGCCTATCCCGTACAAGCCGTATTCAGATACCAAAGAAAGCATGGACTGCACACTTCTTGCGTCTTCGAACCACACCTCATGCTCGGTTGAGCCACCGTTGCGCACATAATAGCGGAAAGTGGGAGCTTGAGCGGTTTCGTCAAACGAAATTGCCGCTTTTTGTTGCCATGCCAACTCGGTCGCCTCCACGTTTCCAAGTGACCGCGCTCTGCTCTGCCCCGCCACGTACGGCAACGTCCAGTCATATCCGTAGTTGGGAACGCCCAAGAATATTTTTTCCGGTGAAATAACGCTGACACCGTAATCGAGCACTCGTCTGACCTGATTGATGGGCGATACGGCAAGAGGTGGCCCGTATGTGTAGCCCCACTCGTATGTCATCAACAGCGAACGATCAGCAATATCACCCAGTGCTGCATAATCATGCCCCTCATACAATATGCCCTCTTGATTGCCGCGCACCTTAGGAGCCAACGCTACCCAAACCTGATAACCCAGTGGCTCAAGTGCTTCTCTCATTTGGCGCAAAAAGGCCGCATACGCATCGGCATTTTCTCCACCCACGTATTCAAAATCAACATCCACACCGACGTAAGGCTTGCGAGAAAGCACTTGCCGTACGTTGTCGATCACGCGGGCGCGCAAGGTCGCATCGTTCAAGATCTGCCTTGCCAGTGCATTTGAAAAGCGCCCTTGCTCGGTCAGCGTAGACAGATGCATCACAGGAGCAACGCCGTACATGCGCGCCACGTCGATCAAAGGTCCATCTTCCGGCTCAATCAAAGAGCCGTCGGGGCGAATGCCGTAAGTAAAAATGGTCAGATACGTCAAATACGGCAAGGCGCGCATGAGGGTTGCCCGATCAATGAACGGATAGGCGTAGCCGTTGACGCTCATGCTCCCACGGGTGGGCGATGGCAGCTGAACGTTAAGGATCTGCCCGGGGCGAATATCTGTCGTACCGCCCAGAATTATGTTATTGCGAAAGAGCTGATTGACGCTGACACCAAGCGATTGTGCAATACTGTAAAGGGTGTCGCCCGGTCTGACGGTATACGTAGTTTCGGGCTGTAGAATGGTCAGCGTTTGCCCGACCACAAGGGCCGAGGGATCAGCGAGCAGATTATCCTGGGCAATGCCTTGCCAACTCACGCCGTAGCGTCGGGCGATTGAATACAGGCTGTCGCCTTTTTGAACCGTATAAATGATCATATATAATCCTCCTTTTTGCTATGCTGATACCATACTATGCAAAAAAACGAGCAACCGTGCGCCTCATTGAATGATAGCGTTTCATTTCGTTCATACTGATAGTAAAATATGCCCTTTGGGCGGCAAGGAGAATACAAGTTATGATGAATATACCGCAAATCGTTCGCTGCGAGGGTCATGAGATCCTGGATTCGCGCGGCAACCCCACCGTCCACGCGACTGTCACACTATCCGACGGTTCGGTCGGTGAAGCTTCCGTACCCAGCGGTGCTTCCACGGGATTGTACGAAGCATACGAGCGGCGTGACGGCGATATCACCCGTTACGGAGGCAAGGGAGTGTTGCGCACCGTTCGGGACATTCGTGACCGCATTGAGCCGACGTTGATCGGTATGCGGGCAGACGATCAAAGCAGCATTGACAAAACGCTGTGCCACCTGGACGGCACCCCCAACAAAACAAGTCTCGGCGCCAATGCCATGCTTGCAGTTTCGCTGGCCACCGCGCGTGCTGCAGCGAACTTTTATCATCTACCGCTTTGGAAATATCTGGGCGGCAGTTGCGCCTGTCGTTTGCCCGTTCCCATGATGAACGTGCTCAACGGCGGTGCTCACGCTTCCAACAACGTAGAAATTCAGGAATTTATGATTGTTCCCGTGGGGGCAGACAGCTTCACGACTGCACTTCGTATGGGCACAGAAATCTATCATGCACTCGGCCGTCGGTTACGCCGCGAGGGCTATGCCACGACAGTAGGTGACGAGGGAGGATTTGCCCCCGATCTGCAATCGGACGAACAGGCGCTCGATCTGCTTTGTACTGCCATTGAGGATGCGGGATACGACACCGATCGTGTCAAGCTGGCGCTGGATGCCGCTGCCTCGGAATGGATGCCGGAGCATTGTGCCGACGATGCGCCGCTGGTCTACACCCGCCCCAAGCGGGGAGACAAGCTCGAGCCGGACGAGCTGATCCGCTATTGGGAGGGGCTGTCTCGTCGATATCCGTTGCTGTCGTTGGAAGACGGACTGGACCAGCGAGATTTCGAAAACTGGAAGGTGTTAACGGAGCGTTTAGGCGAGCGCATGATGCTGGTTGGTGACGATCTGTTTGTCACCAACACGGCACGGCTGCGCGAGGGCATTCGCCGCGGCACGGCTAACACCATTCTGATCAAGCCCAACCAAATCGGCACGCTGAGCGAAACATTGGAGGTCATACGATTGGCGCAGGATGCGGGATACAAGACCATTATGTCGCACCGTTCGGGAGAAACCGAGGACGCCATCATCGCCGATCTTGCCGTCGCTACCGGGTCTCCCTTTATCAAAACGGGCGCGCCCTGCCGAAGTGAGCGTATCGCTAAGTATAACCGCCTTCTCATGATCGAGGACGCGCTTGGCACAGGTGCTGTCTTTGGCTCTCCCGCCAAGCGCAAGGAACGACACGCAAGACAGACAATGATGGTATGAAGAAACGGCTTGAGGGAAACTTCTTGAAAAAAAGTTTCCCTCAAGCTCCCTTCAAGAACTTGGCAAAAAAGAAAAGCAAGGTTCCCCACTGCCGCTCTTCTTGCGCGGCCGACGCCTGTAAGATGCTCAAAGCATTCCAAATCTTAAAAATTCTTTACGATTCCCTTACGATATGCCAAACGTGCTTGCTTTTTCATTCCTTGTATTTATAATAAAGGCATAACCACTTGGGAGGTAATGGAAATGCTGATATCTTTTCACGACTGGATCTATAGTGACTATCCCCCGCAACGCGCCATAGTCAACGGTCGCTACGGTGCCATACATATCGCAACCATACTGTTTTGCATCGCACTGGTAATTGCCATTTCTCTGCTTCACAAAAAGGACAAGACTACTCGTACGTCGGTGATCAAAGCACTTGCCTTTGCGATTTTACTGTTTGAAATCATCCGCCGCGTCATCAACTTCACCCGCGGCGAACCGATGACGACAGATACCGTTTTATACTATCTGCTTCCCCGTCCTTGGTGTGCCATTTCCTGCTGGATGACCATTGCCGCCGCACTGACAGGCAAAAAAACTCTTTATAATTTCAGTGCCATGTGTTCTTTGCTATGTTCCCTCGTCTTTTTCGTCTATCCCGTGGTAGGATTCAATCATGGTGTCTATTTGTTCGAGGATGTTTATTCCATCGCTACGCACTCTTTATTGTTCATTACGTCGCTGAGCATGATGACGCTGGGATTGACCGATTTTCGATATCATCGCGAACATGGTAAAGGAGCATGGCAGGAGCTGTTTCTGCTGTGTCTGACTTTTACCTACGCCTTCGTGGAGATATTTGTGCTTGAAATTGAAAAGGATCCCTTGTATTTTCGTCCCGGCAACGACGTACAAAAGGTCTTTGGTTTTTCCTATCCGGTCTTTCTGGTCGTATACGTCGGTTTCTTGCTGATCTACTTCAACGCGTTCTATATCGTCCCCTATCTCGTACAGCATTATCATAAGCCCAAAGCCTTACACGCTGCGGCATAAAGAACGCCCTCGACACAAAAATTTTGTGTCGGGGGCAATTTTTTATAGTATTAAAAAATCCGCACACCGAAGTGTGCGGATTTTGGAGCTGGTAATCAGAATCGAACTGATGACCTCGTCATTCCCAATGACGTGCTCTACCGACTGAGCCATACCAGCAGCGCCGCGGACGATTGCCCTGCGACCTGCCTATTATAACACAGTAAATTCGATCTGTCAAGCCCTTTTTTGAAATTTTTTTGTGTTTTTTGGTTTTCAAACACCTACACGTGGTACTTGCAACGCGTTATTATTTTTCAAAACGAACGAAATCGACAATCACTCCATAATGATCGGACACATAGCCGCCGTAATCATCGCTGATGATTCTTGTATACATGGGCGTCCATTCTTTACTGAAAAAGCAATAGTCGATGGTTTCACCGTGCCCACGATACAAATGACAGGTGTGGTCTACCTCGGAGCTATCCACCCATGCCATCTTTTGACCGTCGTACAGTCCTGCGCCGAGAATGGTCTTATAGGGGGCAGAATCGCGAAGCGTATTGAAGTCGCCCGTGAAAAACACAGGATATTTTTTTATATCTTCGGACAGATATTGTAATAACGCCTCGATCTGCGATTGGCGAATGGTATCGTTGGAATGGTCAAGATGAGTGTTGCAGATCATCAAGAGCGTGTCGGTTTTCATATCAAGCAGCCATGCCCAGGTGCAGATACGATTGCACAGCGCTCCCTCGATTCGTCCGATCTGATCGGGTTCATCGGTCAGCCAAAACGTTCCGCTGTCGATAAGCTCAAAGCGATCCTTGCGGTAAAGAACGTAATTGGCTTCGTCACCTGCGTGTGCTTTACCGTCGCGAAAGACGCCGACTATACCGTATTCATCCAAAAAATTCTCTTTCAGATACTGCGTCCACAGCGGCGTGGCTTCTTGCGTACCGATAAGATCAGGGTGATATTGCTCCACCAACGAGGCAAATCGCACCGATCGTTCAGCGACGCTGTTGCCGTCTGCATCGTTGGCATAACGCAAATTTTGCGTCAGCACACGAACATTGGTATCATATGCCGTGGGAAGATCGGCAAGCGCCAAGACAGCATCCTCATACAAGTGCCAGATACCTTGCTTATCCTTTTCGCACAGTTGCGATATGAACTCTGAATAAGTGCGTACCAGGCAATACAGCTCGGCCGTATTCTGAACGGCAAAAACCAATTTATCTTGAGAAAAATAGACGGAGTTGCTCACATCCTGCACGTCAACGCGGGCACAAAGCCCAACAACAATCTCCTGCGGATGCACCTCATCTTTGTCGCTGACAATGGGCAGTGACAGCCCTGTTGCTTGCTTGATGGCCGACTGAAGCAGCGTCACGGCTCGATCGACGAAGGCGTCATATGCCGCAGCACAGACAATAACCGTCTGATCCGTGATGGTCAGCCCCTTACGCGATGGTGTCGGCTGCTCGTCAATTGGATCATTCTGCTCGGGGGGCTGTGTAGGCTTCGGGGCACATGAAACCGATGCCAGAAGCAGTAAAAATGCCAGCAGGCACAAAACGATTTTTTTTACCATGCCAACCCCTTTTCCTTTGCCTCCTTGGCCATACGGAAGAAATTATACGGATCGACCAGCGTAAAGTTGGCCTCAGGGCGTGCCGCCTTCAAGCCTTCGAGCAGGCGATCGTGATCGGTGGGAGAAACCAGAATGGTACGGAAAATATGGAATTTCTTTTCCTTCGGCATATGATCGACAAAGTGCAGCATTAGATTGACGCACTTATCCACATCCACCTTTTCTGCACCTGCGTCACAGGTCTCGCGCATATAGACAGCGCCGTTTACAATGGTCGTCTCGATCGGGCCGTTGTTCATGCTGCCGCCGATGATATACTCGGAGAAATCTCGCATTTCCTGCTCGGTTGTGGGCTGGTGACCGTCGATAATAAAGCCAATAATCTCAATATCAAAGCGATCAAAATATTTTTTGTTGTGGGCATCGTTGACAGCGTGACCGTCGGGCAGATTCGAGAAGGGGCGAGGCTCATAGAGCAGGCGAGGATTGTTATAGCCCGCGCCGCTGTCACCTGCCTCAAAGTAGTCGTTCTTGGTATAATTTTTATAGATAAAATCAAACGCCATAGGAATACGGTCGGACAAATTGGGGTTGAAGCACCACATCAAAGGATTCTTACCAAGCATAGGGTCGCGATACCACTTGGGGATGTGCTTGGCAGTCCATGCACCAGCGTCGTAATCGCCGACGTAAAACAGCACGTAGGTCTTGTTCGGGTCGTACTCCTCGGTGACCGTCGGACGGGGATTGTGGTACTTTTCGTCAAGCGGAAAATGGGTAAACGCAGACGCATTGGCCAGACCGCAATAGCCTGCCGCGTCGGCGTCCTTGACGCAGTTGTAGCAGGACAAGACCTCGGTAAATCTCCACTCGCTGTCCACGCCGGCATGCCCACCCTTACCACCTGCATCGGTATACTTGATGTGCCACGGAATAAAGCCGCAGACGGTGGTCATCTCCTGTCCGTCCGTCTTTTTGTACTGGCGCATGAACACCTCTTGCATGATGGCAAAGTCCGCTCCGACAGGCTGATCGGGATCGTCCCATGGTGCTTCATCATCCCAACATGATACGTCAAAGACAAAGGCGGCCTTTGAGATAGCATAGTCGTGGTTGGGAACGAACAAATTGCCAAGATCGGGATAGTACGGCTCACCGCGTCTGTATCCGCCACCGTCTGCCATGTATACAAGTAAGGTGGGATTGGTCTTGTCCATGTACTTCTCCAACGCCCAGACATACGCGTCACACTTGGTCGAACCCGTCGAGGGGCGGTCAGTATCGGGAACGATTCCCTTGCCCGTAAACTTGCCTACAAGATTGAGCTTGACCTCGACGCCCGTAGCCGCCATCACATGGTTCATGATACTGTTTTCCTCAGTATCATAACGGACAGGCAGATAGCCGTCAACACCACAGGCGGTGGTAGCGACGTTCATGGTCGCTGGAACTGCAAATTCCCATAGTGCAAGACCTTGCATACGGATAAACTCGGCGTACAGCGAAAGAAATTCATCGAAGGTATTAACAGGAACAAGCTCCATGCCATGCATGAAGTTGCCCTCCTTCATCATGTAGTCCAGCCAGAAATAATCCGACTCCTGCCAGTACAGATAGATCTCGGGAAAATCGCGGTTGCGAAGTCCTTGCACGGCAACGACGAGTTTAAGCATATCGTAACGAAGCTTGGTGTCCTTGCCGCATTCGGCAAGCATCTTTTCTACTTCAATGGTGTACAATTTTTGTTTTGCGGGCATGATATGTCCTCCTTGGAATTTTGTTACTACAATTATACAAAGAAATCAAGTTGAAGTCAATGGATTTTGGAGTTTTTGTTAAAAATTACAAAAGAAGAAATCTCTGAGCTTAAAAGTTTACCAGTTGTTTTTCTTTATTGTGAATAAATACGTACGCTTTATGGGTAATAATTCCGGCTTTTCACTGCTCTTATCAAAATCTTCGCGAGCAGCAATATCCACCAAGGATTTTTGTCGGGAGGCACTAACGCTTCTCCTTTGGGAAGCGATTGCTGCCACTTTTTGATTAAACAGTAAAATAGCTTTTCCAAAATATTGCTGCGATAAATGATAAAATATTTGATAATTTTTGTAATTTCCTCTTGAAAAATTAAAAATATATGTTATAATAACTTAAGTGGCTATGATGAAGTTGCCGTGTTTTGAGATCTGCACCACAGAGAGTCCGTATGGCTGAGAGCGGACGTGCAGTAAAATGCGTGCGTTTCCCTTCGGAGCTTGTCCTGTGAAGCGGCGGTACGGTCGTGTCAGCGGGACACGGTACGCCCCGTTATCGGCGAGCGAAGTGTTGGCTTTGTTATCGTCGTTTTGGTACAAGGCCGAAATTTGGGTGGTACCGCGGCATGCCTTGCATCTCGTCCCAATCGTTGGGCGAGGTGTTATTTTTTTGCCGTCAAATAATCTGTCAATCAAATAGGGGCGATCCCCCGACAAAACAATACAAGAAAGGAATATTTCCATGAGAGAAACACTTGCAAACATCAAAGCGCAGGCACTCGAGCAGATTGCTCAAGAAGGCGCCGATCTGGACGCGCTGCGCATCAAGTATCTCGGTAAAAAAGGCGAATTGACTGCAGTTCTTCGCGGCATGGGTGCGCTCTCCGCAGAAGAACGTCCCATCATCGGTCAATTGGCCAACGACATTCGCGCCAACATTGAGGAGGCATTGACCGCCAAGGCCGCCGAGCAAAAGGAGAAGGCGCTGGAGGCACAGCTCAAGGCTGAAAAGCTGGACGTTACCATGCCGGGTGTAGCACCGGCTGTTGGTCACACCCATCCGCTGACGCTGGTACAGCGCGATCTGGAGGATATCTTCATCGGTATGGGCTATGCCATCGCCGAGGGTCCCGAAGTTGAGTACGACTACTACAATTTCCAGGCGCTCAATATTCCCGAGAACCATCCTGCCCGCGACACGCAGGATACCTTCTACATCACAGATAACATTCTGCTCCGTTCCCAGACCTCCCCCGTTCAGGCGCGTGTTATGGAGGTTCAGAAGCCCCCCATCCGCATCATCAGCCCCGGTCGCGTTTACCGCTCGGATGCCATGGACAGCACTCACTCCCCCCTGTTTCATCAGCTCGAGGGCTTGGTCGTTGACAAGGGCATTACCATGGCCGATCTGCGTGCAACGCTGTCGACCTTCGCACAAGCTATGTTCGGTGAGCAGACCAAAATCCGCTTCCGTCCCCACCACTTCCCCTTCACCGAGCCCTCGGCTGAGGTTGACGTTTCCTGCTTCGCCTGCGGCGGCAAGTGCTGCCGTCTTTGCAAGGGTGAGGGCTGGATCGAAATTCTCGGTGCGGGCATGGTACACCCCAACGTTCTGCGCAATTGCGGCATCGATCCCGAGGTCTACAGTGGCTTTGCCTTCGGTCTGGGTGTAGAGCGTATCGCTATGCTCAAGTATCACATCGATGACATCCGTCTTCTTTACGAAAATGATGTCAGATTCCTCTCGCAGTTCTGATTGGAAAGGAGATAGACGAATATGAATCTTTCTATGAATTGGCTGTCCGATTTCGTTGACGTCAAGGACGTTGATATTAAGGCCTTCTGCGACCGCATGACCGACACCGGTTCCAAGGTCGAGGGATACGAAATTCTGGGCAAGGACATTGAAAATATTATTGTTTCTCGCGTGGTCAAGATGGAAAAACATCCCGACTCCGACCATCTGTGGATCTGTCAGGTCGACATTGGCGCGGACGAGCTTTCCCAGATCGTCACGGGTGCGCAGAACGTCTTTGAGGGTGCCATCGTTCCTGCCGCTGTTCCCGTGGCTAAATTGCCCGGTGACATCACCATCAAAGCAGGAAAATTGCGCGGCGTTCCCTCCAACGGTATGCTGTGCTCATTTGGCGAGTTAGGTCTGGATGCTCACGACTGCCCGGGTGAGTTTGCCGATGGTATCTGGATTTTGGGTGAAGAATATTCCGATCGCGTCGGCGAGGATATCCGCGACGTTATGATGTTGAACGATGCCGTGGTTGAATTTGAGATCACCTCCAATCGCCCTGACTGTCTGTCCGTCATCGGTCTTGCTCGTGAGGCAGGTGTGTCGTTCGACCGTCCGTTCTCGTTACCTACGCCTACGGTCAAGGGCTGTGGCGACGGTGACAAGGTGGAAAATCATCTGTCCGTCAAGATTGACTGCCCCGATCTGTGCTATCGCTACACAGGCCGCGTCGTCAAGAACGTTCGCATCGCTCCTTCCCCTCTGTGGCTGCGCCGCAGACTGCGTGCCGCAGGCGTGCGTCCCATCAACAATATTGTTGACATTACCAACTACGTCATGCTCGAGTACGGTCAGCCCATGCACGCCTTTGACGCGGCATGTCTTGACGGCTCGGCCATTACGGTGCGACGCGCAACCGAGGGCGAAACCTTCCGTTCGCTGGATGATCAGGATCACATTTTGAATGCCGATATGATGGTCATTGCCGATGACAAAAAGGCCGTAGCTCTTGCCGGTGTCATGGGCGGTGCCAACAGCGAGATCACCGAAAATACGACCAAGGTTGTGTTTGAGAGTGCTTGCTTCAACGGTGCTTCCGTCCGCGTGACCGCCAAGAAGAACGGTATGCGTACCGAATCCTCCTCCCGTTATGAAAAGGGCTTGGATCCCGAAAACACTATGAACGGCCTGCAGCGCGCCTGCGAGCTGGTTGAGCTGCTTGGCGCGGGAGACGTTGTCGACGGCATCATCGATGTTTACCCCGGCAAGGCTGAGCCTACCGTTCTGCCTCTTGAGGTTGAGCGTATCAATAAATTCCTCGGCGTTGATCTCTCCGCGGATTACATGAAAGACGTTCTGACCAAGCTGGAATGCAAGATCGATGGCGACAAGGTCATTGTTCCTTCCTTCCGTGCGGATCTCACCTGCATGAACGACCTGGCAGAAGAGATCATCCGTATCTACGGTTATAACGAGATTCCTACCGGCACCATGTGTGCTGACGCTACGCGTGGCGGCCGCACCGAAAAGCAGACCTTTGAGGTCGCGCTTGAGCGTGCCATGTACGGTATGGGATATTCCCAAATTCACACTTTCTCCTTCATCAGCCCCAAGTATTACGACAAAATCCGTCTACCCGAGGACAGCGCGCTGCGCAAGTCTGTCGTCATTCGCAACCCTCTGGGCGAGGATACCTCTGTCATGCGTACAACGGCTATTCCCTCTCTGCTTGAGGTTGTGGCACGTAACAACAACTTCTCCAATGAGAACGTTCGTCTGTTCGAGGTAGCAAGCGTTTACTATCCGAACGAGGACAGCGAGCAGTTGCCCGAGGAAAAGAAGGTACTGACCATTGGTGCATACGGCAACACAGATTTCTACGCTCTGAAGGGTGTGGTTGAGAATGTACTCGCCCTTGCCCGCATCGAAAAGGCATCTTACGTTTCCTACTCCGAGGACGCAATCTACCATCCCGGTCGCTGCGCCAAGGTGCTGGCCGCTGACGGAAGTGAGCTTGGCATCTTCGGCCAGTTGCATCCCCTGACCGCTGCCAACTATGGCATTGACGTCCCCGTATATCTGGCCGCCATCGATTTTGACGCGCTGTACGGTCACCACGGCGAAGAGATCGAGTACAAGCCCTTGCCCAAGTTCCCTGCCACCACCCGTGACTTCTCGTTCGTAGTGGATGAATCGCTCGAGGTCGGCACGCTGATTGCCACCATGAGCCGCGCCGGCGGCAAGCTGGTCGAAGGCGTTTCGCTGTTCGACATCTATCGCGGTCCTCAGATCGGCGAGGGCAAGAAGTCGGTATCCTTGCGTGTCTCTCTGCGCGCATCCGACCGCACCTTGACCGTCGAGGAGGCTGACAAGGTATCGTCCAAGATTCTTGGTGCGATGGAACATCAGCTAGGAATTACGATCAGACAATAAACAACAAGTTGTGGACAGTTTCTTTCGAGAAACTGTCCACAATCTTTTTTGAGCAGAAACGGGGTGCCGAAAATCGACACCCCGTTTGGTTTGTTCAATGCCTCGCTGTACGATATAGCATTGATGTATGCTTTTTAGTTATTAATCCTGCTTCTTTCGAGCTGCGATGGTAACCCAAGCGCCGCTCAAAATCAACGTTGCCAAAGCGCCCATGGTCAAAGCAGACTTACAGCCATTATCGCCGCCGGAAACCTCAACATCTGCGCCACAGTTGTCGCATTTGCCATCAGCATTAGCGTCAACGTGCTCGGTGCACTCCACGTCATCATCGCTCTTAGGAGGTTCAGGCTTGGTTTCGGGCATAGCGGCCTCTGCAGCTTCCAAGTGAGCCAGGTGACCATTATCCTGCAAGTACTTCTTGTCGGATTTTGCCAGAGAATTGTATGCCATTCTTACATCTTCGATCTGCTTTTTAACAGCATCGTAGTTTTCACTCGTGAATGCCGAGGCATCCTTGTAAGCCTCGAGTGCCTTCAGTTCAGCGATGATATCCTTCAGAGCGTCGGCCTTGGCCAAGTTCTCTTCATATTTTTCAATGGGCTTGAACGCATCGGTAATCTTACGGCCGTAGCCCTTGTTGGAAAGAACAGCTTTCTCATCCTCGGGTACTGCATCGTACTTAGCCTTGACAGCATCACACTGTGCCTTAACGGTAGCATAGTTTTCTGCGGTTACCGTGATACCGGCAATACTTTCAAGCGCATCAATTTCTGCCAGCAATTCAGCATGCTTCTCCAGAACTCTTTGTGCTTCAGCTTCCTTTTCGGCCTCTTTCTGTGCAGCAGCATCGGTCAAGCGGAAGTTGTCCAGCTTAAGAATCCAATCCTGATCGCAAGCCTTCGGGCCTACCCAGTAGAAACGAATAAAGTTAACTGCGGCGATATTGAAGGGACCTTCATTACCGTCATTGGTCTCCATGCTCTCGATCTTGATCGAAACGTGGTTCCAGCCAACCTGAGCGTCGGCCAGAACGTGCTTTGTCAGATTGCGAAGGTTATAGGCAACCTCTGCGTGGTCAGATTTACCGCTGGAGGTCAGCTCAAGAGCACCATCAGTGTCAGAGAAGTACTCAACGATCGCGATGTCAGACAAATAGATATCAAACTCAAGCGTATCCATATTGCTACCATCGATAGGAGTAGCAAAGTGTTTTTCAGGTGCCATAACGTCAGCAGGATCCTTCAGATTGATGCTGATACAGCCGGAACCTGCAGCCTTGTCTTCGTTATCAATGGTCCATTCTTCACCTGCAACGTCCCAACCGGAATTACAGCCCCACAAAGGAATGGAGTGCTCAGTCTTAGTTGCCTCTTCAGCATCCAATTCAGCAGCAGACTTAGGAGAAAATTTCACGTTGGCGATACCAACCTGCAGCCAGTCGGTTGCGTTAAGAGGAGTATCGTTGTACCAACGGATGTAGTTCCAGCGAGTGGGATCAAACTCACCGTTCTTTACATTGAACTCATTCAGATTCCACTTCACATGGTTCCAACCGTCAACCCAACCGGTATCTCTACCGGCAAACTTTTTCGCGCTTTCTTCCTGGTCACACGTGCCGCTGGAAGTCAGCTCGAAGCTGAATTCAACGTCAGCGATAATAGCGACACTGGATACAAAAACATCGAACTCAATGTACGTCATGCCGGAAATATCAACAGCAGCTACTTGGTTGCCGCCATCGTTATAACGGAACGTGAATCCGCCGGGATCGTGAGGTCCGGGATTGTTATAATAGGTTCTGGTCTGTGCCTCTACGCCGTCAAGAACCTCCGGCAAGCACGGATCCCAAGGACCGTTCAACGGAATCTTGATCGAACCATCATCAAGCTCTTCTTCTGTTTTCCAAACAGCAGTCAGCTTTCCGTCAGCGGTTGCTTCGGTTACGATCTCGCCGTCAGCATTCATCCAACCGGCAAATATGTCGCCGCTCGACACGGGCTTCATCAATGCTGCTCCGCTGTTAAGCGTAACTGCGATATCATAATTCATGAAGTTTTCTCTTACTTGCTCGGAAGAGAAATCGGGAGAGAACTGCGAGAAGTCCGTATTGATATCGCCGCAGCCCTTCATAGAATTCAGAAGACCGTGAATATAGCTTCTGATCGAAGTTCTTGCGTTAGCACTGTCAAGAATTGCCGTAGTATCACCGGCGATCATCTTTTTCAATACAGGATACGTATCGATGAGATACGGGTTGGTGACATCAGGATTGGCTGCCATCAAATGATTCAGCATATAAACCCACAGCCAATTCCACTTTTCAAGCATTTCGGCGTTTGCCAATGCCGTCTTCACAGGTCCGCTGCTGTCACCCTGGAAGTTCTCCTTGGTCGCACTTACTCCACCGTACTGGTTGAAGTCTGCCAAGAAAGCGTCGCCAACCTGCTCGATCGTACTATATGTACCAACAGAATTCTGACCGATATACTGCTGCATCACCAGCTTTGCCTGTTCTTCCTCAGAAGAGAAGTCGGGAGAAAACTTGGAAAAGTCCGTATTGATATCGCCGCAACCCTTCATGGAATTCAGAAAACCGTGAATATAGCTTCTGATCGAGGTTCTTGCATTCGCACTGTCAAGAATCGCCGTGGTTTTACCGGCAATCATCTTTTCCAGTACAGGATATGTATCAATAAGATACGGACTGTCGGCATCAGGGTTGGTTGCCTTCAAATGATCCAGCATATACACCCACAACCAGTTCCACTTTTCCAGCATTTCAGCGTTTGCCAATGCCGTCTTAACAGGTCCGCTACTGTCACCCTGGAAGGTTTCCTTTGCGGCATTTACTTCACCATACTTGTTGAAGTCTGCCAAAAAAGCATCGCCAAGCGCTTCGATCGTAGGATATCCGCCGCCCAGGTCATAAATGACAGTAAAGGAACCTTCCCCAGCCTCTTCTGCCCCTACGCTAATGACGATATTAACCGCCAATGAGAGGACCATTAGAATGGCTAAGAAAAACGATAAAAACTTTTTCATGTCAAAAAAGCCTCCTTGAGAAATTCATCACTATACAGTGTTGATAGGATAAGTTTATCATGATTTTAACCAAATGTCAACGATTCCAAGCGGCGTTTTTGGTCGTTTTCCATACATCTATTTTATACGCGTTATTTATTTATTTTATATCTATACAAGCGTCAATATAAGAGCAGGTGGCTTTTTTCTCCTGTAAGCGTTTCTTTTGCTTGCTTATTTATATTAATCAAATGCATCTGCTTATTGAAAAGGTCATCCAAATTTTAGTTCAATATATGACAAGTGTCATACACTTATTTTTTAAAAAATATTCCCAAACCCTCTTGCTCTTTTTTTTCTTTTGTGGTATCATAAATATGTATTTTTATTTCTACCCGCCAGGGAAATATTTGGAGGTCGTCATGCTTCAGCATCATATGTGGTACTGCTATCACGGCGCGGTCGAAACCGAGCTGCGCCAATGCCGCGACGAGGGTCGCGACGTGTCTGCCTTGGAGGAAAAGGCAGCTGCGATCGGAATTGTTGAGCCCGTTACCGAAAATGAATACAATAAGGTTATGGCCATGGTGGACGAGCTTGAGGCTCTTCCCTTGCCCGAGCATCCCGAATTTATCGAGCCCGACACGCTTGACGAAATCCACGCCTGTGCCGCCCCCTGCCGCGAGGCTGCGCCTTATGACAAGGAGGCGCTGGCCGATCGTGTTCACGGCGCATGGATTGGCCGTGTAACGGGCTGTCTGCTCGGCAAGCCGGTCGAGAACCGCTCGCGCGAGTATATCCGCAAGATCGCCGAGGCAGATGGCAACTATCCCATCACCCGCTATCTGCGCGGCCAGGTGGAAAACCCGGATAACGATCCCTTTTTTGACGATCCTAACTTCAAATATAACTGTTTTGCAGAAAAGCTCTGCGGCTATTCTCCCTCGGACGACGATACCAACTATACCACGCTTGCTTTGACCGTCGTTGAGCAGTACGGCCGTGATTTCACCTCGAACGATATTGTTGAGGGATGGCTGCGCAACTTCCCTGCCTGGGTGCTTTGCACCGCCGAGCAGGCCGCCTTCCGCAATTTCCTTTGCCACATTCTGCCGCCCCGCTCGGGCTACGTCCGCAATCCCTTCCGTGAG
>JAFVZV010000038.1 GCA_017507985.1 Clostridia bacterium | reverse complement strand
TATCATTTATTAAACAGGGAACATAATGTCTTCGTTTATATCTGATATCAATAGCTGACCGGTCAAGTAAAGCGGACGGGGGATCCACCACCAAGGATCCCCCGTCCGCTTATTTTTGCCTTTGAAAAATATGCAATTGCTGCGTTGCTCCTCGCACGCGGCTCGACGATCGCAAGATCGCCTTCGCCTGGCGGTCTGCGGTGCGCCTGGCACTTGCAAATTTTTCTGCGGCAATTTGAAGCAGGAGTGAATTTTCACCTTTGAAGAATATGCAATTACTGCGTTGCTCCTATGTGCGCCTTGCACTTGCAAATTTGAAGTTGGAGTTTATTTTTTTCATTTGAAACATTACCAATTCTGCGTTGAATCATCACCTTGTGCAGGGGCGACCGACGGTTGCCCCTGCGCTTTTGAATTCATGACAATACAAAAAAGAAAAGCCTCCCTAACCGTGAACGAGAGGCTTTTTTATATAAAAGGAATTACTCCTCAATTTTCTTAATGTCCGCGCCAAGGGCAGCGAGCTTACCTACGATGTTATCGTAGCCACGCTCGATCAGCGAGATCTTGGAGATCTGAGAGGTGCCGTGTGCACGCAGAGCCAGAATGATCATAGCTGCGCCTGCACGCAGGTCGGTGGAAACCACGGGGGCACCGGACAACTTCTGACTGCCGGTAAAGGATGCGGTTCTGTCGGACAGTGAAATAATAGTTCCCATTTTTTGGAATTCATTGATGTATCTGAAGCGGTTATCCCAAACCAGCTCGCTCATACGGCTGACGCCGTCCGCTACGCACATCAGTGCGCTGATCTGAGGATGCATGTCTGTGGGGAAGCCGGGGTAGGGCTGTGTGACGACGTCGGTTGCGATCAGCTTGCCTGTGCTATGTACCGTGATGGAGTCGGTACCAACGTCCAGCTTGACGCCCATTCTGGAGAGAACGGAGCAGACAGATTCCATGTGCTTGGGAATGACGTTGTGGACGCAAACGTCGCCGCCTGCGATCGCTGCAGCTGCCATGTAGGTGCCTGCCTCGATCATGTCGGGAATGATGGTGTGGTTGCAGCCGTGCAGAGACTTGACGCCGCGGACCTTGATGCTGGGTGTGCCTGCGCCGGTAATGTCTGCACCGCATGCGTTGAGGAAGTTGGCCATATCAACGATGTGAGGCTCCTGCGCTGCGCCCTCGATGGTGGTCACGCCATCGGCGAATACGGATGCCAGGATGCAGTTGACGGTAGCACCGACAGAGGGAAGACGGAAGTAGATCGAGTTGCCGTGCAGACCCATGGGGGAGACGGCATTGATGTATCCGCTTTCCACCGAGATCTGTGCGCCCAGTGCTTCAAAGCCCATCAGGTGCAGATCGAGAGGACGGACGCCGAAATCACAGCCGCCGGGATAGCCGACGTGCGCCGTGCCGAAGCGGCCGATCTCCGCGCCGATGATATAAGCCGAGCCCCTGATCTTGCAAACCAGATCGTAAGGGGAGCAGCCGGGCTTGACGTTGGCGGTGTTGATACGGATGCGGCACTTGTCCAAGTGTTCCACCTCTGCGCCCATTCCGGCAATGATGTCCAGGAGCATGGCGATATCACTGACAGCAGGCACGTTGTCGATGACGCAGGTGTCCCCGCAGAGCAGAGTTGCGGCAATGATGGGAAGAGCAGCGTTTTTCATACCGTCAATGTAAACGTCGCCGTGAAGAGAAAGCCCGCCGTTGATGATGATCTTTTCCATAGTAATCTCCAAAAAATGCCCGGAATTTTGAGGTGGTTTGTGCCGTTGCCCTGCAGTCGAAAAAATGGCTTTTCAGTCGCAATTTGTCACTGCTGTGCGCGTGCATTTATTATAGCATATTATATATTATAAGTAAATATATTTTCGCAAATGTTCACAATATATTTACAAACTAATTCCATCCTAATCATAAATATCGTCGCATTATGTCGTATTAACGGCATGGAACAATAGTTCTAAATGCTCTTAATCATTATCGTGACAAGTGATAATTATAACGAGAAAGATAATAATATGTCGCAAAATAGAACAAACAGTAAATATATAGTTCATATAATTTGTCGTACTACGACAAAATACGATGCACCACGACATATAGCATCGCAAACAAGCGCAAAAAAAGCCCCCGAAACAGGGCAATTTGGCCTTTGGTCAACTGCGGTCGCAAAAGCAAAAAAACACCCTCAAGACCACTATATGCGGCCTTGAGGGCGAGTGTTCATTATTCTTGCGGGATCATACCAAGACTCTTGTAATATGCGACCGTCAGGTCTACTACCATGCCGTAGCTGGCAGTGCCTTCGGTGCCTTGAAACTTGAGAAAGGTGTCGTTGACCGCGCCCGAAACCGAGCTTGCGGGGCTGTTCTGATATTTGGAAAAGAACTCGTTGTAGGCCACCATTTCGCGTCGGACGTCGGTGTCCAGCTTATTTCTCGCTTCCTTATAAAGATCGGGATTTGCGCGGTACAGGGCGTTTGCCACGTACTCGTACATGTTCAGATATGCGCAGTATCGGATATAGGGATCCTCCGATTCCATGCATACGAGGAACGCGATCATGTTGGCCTCATCCTCCTTGGCAATGCCTCGCTGGTGCGCCAGCTCGTGCGCTGCGGTGTAGGGGATGGTGTAGTCGGGGAACGCGATATCAATGTTGGCCTCTCCCGTAAAGTAGGAGTAAACGCCCGTGATATGCGTGTAGTTCATCAGCTCGCTGAGCATGACCGGCTTGATCCTTGAGGAGTAATGATCAATGAAATCGTGTTCTTCGCAGAAGGTGTCATAGGCGTCAAGCAGCTTATCGTTCATCTCTGAGAGCGAGTAGGGCATGACCGAAAAGTCCGCTCCGTCATAGCTGACGTGTTGCTTTTCCTCGTTGATCTTCTCCACAAGGATCAGCGCGGTCTCGTATAGCTCCTCGGCGCTGACGTCCTGTTGCTCTATGCCAAGCTTTTGGTCAAGCGGCTTGCCGTGATATCCCGTGGCAAAGGTAAAGACGAACATGGAAAGCAGCAGGCTGACCACCGAGAGCAGAATGCCCACAAAGC
>JAFVZV010000037.1 GCA_017507985.1 Clostridia bacterium | reverse complement strand
GGGCTGGGTCCTGACCGTGTGGCTATCTCCGTACAGAATGTCCATTGCATCCTCATGAACCTCGTTCATACCGTCAATATACTCCTGATTGGCGATGACGGTGGTCAGGGGCGAAGCGTAGTAGGTATACAACGCGTTTGCAACGCCGATCTCCTCCGAGCACATAAAGTTGATATACTCCATTGCAAGCTCGGGGTTTTGCGAGGTCTTGGGAATACACATGGCATCGATATAGCTGTTGGTAATGTTATGAGGATAATAGAAGGCAAGGTCCTCGTTTTCCTCATACATAGCGAAGAAATCGCCTGCATAGTAGGATGCGACGGCTGCAGAGCCGCTCTTCATCTTGTTGAAGATCTCATCCATAACGTAACCCTGAACCAGGTCCTTCTGCTCCTTCAGAAGTACCAACGCCTCTCTCCACTCTGCCTCGGTTGCATGGTTGACGTCATAGCCAAGCTTATACAGTGCCGTACCGAAAGCATCACGGCTGTTGTTAAACTGCAGAATGTCACCACGGTACTGCTCATCCCACATCAGATCCCACGAGCCAATCTGCTCGTCGTTCTCGTTAACGATGGAGGTGTTGTAGATGATGCCGACCATACCATAAAAATACGGAACCGAGTAAACGGTATCGGAGCCGTCCTCGTAATAAACGTTCTCGCCCTTGAAGTCATCCGAAATATACCGGTAATTCGGGATCAGGGACAGATCCAACGGCAAGAGCATATCCTCTGCAACCATGCGCTGGATCATGTAATCGGAGGGGACCACAACGTCGTAGACAGACGCGCCACTGCTGAGCTTTGCGTACATATCTTCGTTGCTGGAATAGGTGGAATAGTTGACGCTGACACGCGTTCCGTACTTTTCAAAATAGTACTCCTCGAAGGCGGCGTTGACGTCCACCGTCCCCTCGGAGCCGTCCGAAATGTACTCGCCCCAATTGTAGACGTACAGCGTCTTTGTCTCCCCCTTACTGCAGGAAGCAAGCGTCAAGCAGAGCAGGGTTACCGTTAAGAGAAGGAGCGCGTAGGAATAAACAAATTTTTTCATATCAGCTACGTCCTCCCATCCTCAGCTTATCCTTTTTCTTCTGTCGGTTCTCACCGATCGAACCGGCAAGATTGACCGCGATCAGAAGGACGAGGATCACCACCATCATCAGCGTACAAAGTGCGTACATACTGAACTTGACCTCATGTGCGGTCTGATTGTAGATGTACAGCGGCAACGTTTTGAAGTCGGGTGAGCTGACAAAATGGCTGATGACGAAGTCGTCAAGCGAAAGCGTAAAGCTCATCATCAGTCCCGAAATGACGCCCGGCAGAACGTATGGAAGCTCAATGCGAAGAAACGCCTGTGCGGGCGTACAACCAAGGTCAAGCGCCGCCTCGGTCAAGCTCTTATCCATTTGTCGGAACTTTGGAAGCACCGAGAGGATCACGTAAGGCAGGTTGAAGGTGGTGTGCGCCAAAAGCATGGTCCAAACGCCCAACGTATCGCCAACGCCGATGATGGTACCGACGCCCACAAACAAGAGCATCATCGAAACACCGGTCACGATATCGGGATTCATCATGGGAATGTTGGAGACGCCCTCCATCATTTTCTGATAACGCTTGCTTTTTGCGCGCGCAATTCCAAAGGATGCAACGGTACCGATAGCGGTGGCAAGCAGGGATGAGCTGACCGCCAAAAAGAGTGAATTCTTAAGGGCGACCAGCGCTTCTCCGTCACGAAACAGCTCGCGATACCAATAGAGCGAGAAGCCCGAAAAGCTGCTAAGGCTTCCCGATTGATTAAACGAGAACAGGATCACAACGAAGATCGGTGCGTAAAGGATCAAAAAGATCAAGCCAATATAGCATTTTGATAAAAGCTTCATACGATAATGTCCTCCCCACTGTCAGAGAATTTGTTCATTATCGCAAGCGATAGGAAGATGAGAATCATCATCACAAGCGAGATCGCCGCACCGGTGTGATAGGTGATGGCATTTTTGAACTGCCGCTCGATGGTATCACCGATCAGATCAAACGAGCCTCCACCCAGCTTTTGCGAGATGTAGAAGGTGCTGATAGAGGGCACGAATACCATGGTCACGCCCGAAATCACGCCCGGCATGCTCAGGGGCAGGATGACGTGGAACAGGGTCTGGCGGTTGTTACAGCCAAGATCTGTCGCCGCCTCCAGATATCGCCTGTCAAGCTTTGTCATGGTGGTGTAGATCGGCAGCACCATATAAGGCAGGAAATCATAGATCATGCCCAGAATTACTGCGGCGTCGGTTCCGATGAAGGTCAGCTTTTGAAAGCCGAGGCGCATCAGGAAGGTACTGACAAGACCGCCGTTGTCCAAAAGTGCCATGAGCGAGTAGGTACGGATCAAAAGGCTGATCCACATAGGCAGCATGATAAGCGTCATCAGAATGCTTCGCGTGCGCTCAGACATCCGCGACATGCAGTATGCCAGAGGATAGCCGATGAGAAGGCATGCCGTGGTGGCGATGAGCGAGAAGCCCAACGACATCACAAAGGTATGCGAATAGGACGTCAGAGACAGGATGTTTTCGAGCGTAAAGCTGCCGTTACGGTCGGTAAAGGCAAAATACACGACGAACAACAATGGTGCGATGATAAAGATCATT
>JAFVZV010000036.1 GCA_017507985.1 Clostridia bacterium | reverse complement strand
GTTCTCGGTCGGCGCGGGCCATTGATTGCCCTCGTAGAATCGAACGTACTCGGGGAGCTTCTTATACAGCCCGCTCGCGTGCTGATAATCCAGCCCTCGCTGATAGTCGCGCCAGAGCAGCGTCATACGCTCGCCGCCCTCCTCGTAGTAGCCGTCCACGACCTTTCCCTTCTCGCTCATTTGCCCTCACCGCCTTCCGCTTTTCCGTTGAGCCACTCGTCCATGATCTGCTTGGCACTCACCGGCTTTTCCTTCTTGCCGCCGCCCGTCAGATCGCTCAATACAGGCACCCTCTTAGCTTCAAGCTCTGCCACCTTGGCCTCCAGCGCCTCGACCTTCGATTGCAACTCCCGGATCTCGTCCGTGCGCATTTTGTTGTGTACCCTAACGGTCTCCTCCAGCGCCGCGACACGTATTCCTTTGGCTGCATTTTGCTTCGAGTAATATTTGACCACTTCGTCGAATTGCTCTCGGAGCTCTGCCACCTTTGCCTCCAGCGCCTCGATCCTTTTTTTTCTCCCAAACATATCAGTCCCCCCAATCCATAAATGCCCCGCCGGTCTTCTTGCGTCCGACGTGGAAATTGTCCTTGATAAACGTGTTTTCTTCCTCGGGTACCGGCAACCAGTCTCGCGACTGCCGTCCCCGGATAAAATGAGCAATGGCCAGCGCCATCACCAAATCGTCGTGCGCCCCCGCCATCGCCTCTCGCCGCCCCAGCTTCTTGGGGTTACGAATGAAGGTCGTCAGCTCGCGCAGCGTCTCCATGTCAACCTCACACGAAGGATCGTCGCGCAGCTGGCGCACCAGGTTGTCCAGAATCCCCTCTCGCGAGTTGTGATCCGTCTGAAAGCCCGGTACCGTCGTTGCCTCGTTGATCATGCTCGTGCTCACTACCTCGCGGTAGTAAATGTTGCTATATCCTAAATTGAGCAAGTGCTGCATGGGCGTCGGAGTGAAGTTGATCTCCACGCCCAGAAGCGCCTCGTGGTAATGCTTGCCAAGACAGTACAGCTGCTCGGCGTACAGATCCGCATCCATGCGCTTGCGCTGCAGCGTCGCCACTGTCGCGCCCGTCATGTTGTCGATGATCTTGGCCGTAAAGCAGTCCGAGCCCTCGCCTGCCGTGTCACCGCCCAGAACGTAAGGCGCAAGTGCGATCACCTCGCCCCGCTCGTCGCGCTTGACTCTCGGCTCTGCGTGAATACGAATGCACCCGCCCGCACGTTCCAAAAAGCGCACGTTTTTGAGAATGGGACGCGTGCCAACCACCGCCCCGCTCGGCCCCTTGATGGGCTCGAGTACGCGATCGTACACAAACTCGCCCACGATCGGCCCGGGCCTCATGCCCACGCGTATCATCTGATCATTTAGCTTGTCCAGGTCAAAGACACAGCCGCCTGTCGATATGAAGGCCTCCTCGGGTGAGCAAGGATACTCCTGGCGAATCAATCGCTTGTCAATGTAGCCGTCGTAGGTGCGGCAATACCATGCGATCTGCTCACGATCCAGGCCTTTCTCCTCCAGCAGCTTGATGCGCTCCTTCAGCCATGCGTCAGCTCGGTCTATGTAGTGGTAGTCGGTGCAACGGTATTCCTTGTCCAGCCACCACGGATAGAACAGATTGATGCAGGTACCACTGTCCCACAGATCCTTGAACTCGTTGAAGCCGTTTGGCGTCGATTCGTAAACGATCAACGCGTCGTCAACGCAGGCCGCACCGACGGACGCCTGGAGTGAGGATAGATTGCACTTGTAGAACGCCGCCTCGGAATAATGCACCATGGATAGCGTCTTGGAACGCGCCACGTTCTCCGACGCCGTTGCCGCTCGCCATGAGCTGTTGAGTTTGGAAAAAAAGAGCTCCTTGGCGCTGTTGAACTTCTCCGTCGGCTTGAGCCGTGGCGGTAATCGGTCATATACGCTGCGCGCCTTGTCGTTGAAAATAGATCTCGTATTGTCTCCGCAGTCTGCGACCGTCAACCCGAAAAAGTTTCGTTTTGTAATCGACCTCGCATTCGCGATGGCCGTGATCATGGTCGTAAAGCCCAGCTGACGCCCCTTGAGAATCAGGTACGGCTTGTGCTTACTCGCCCCGTTTTCCTCGATCTGCCGAATAAAATCCCTCTGCACCTCGTTGAAAAAGAACGGTACCGTCTTTCCTTCCTTGGTCACCACCGTAAAGCACGCTTCAATGAGTAGCCACGGCCGCTCCCGCACGACCTTGCGGTTGTCCTCACTCGATACGATCTCGTCAGCCGCCACCCGGATAAACTCACGGTCAAGTCCCTCGTCATGGTGCTTGTCCCATAACCTCCGACGCTTCTCTATGATCTGTTCAACACTGTACGACATTCCAGCCACCTATCCCGTAGGGGAGGGGCTTACTCCTCCCGCCGTTTCAATCATCCTCAAAGTCCTCCATCTGGGTGTAACCAACGCTCCGCTCGTCGGCATCCTGCGCCCTCTGCTCGTTGCGCTCCATCAGGAACGTCACCAGCCGCCCGTTGTAAACGCCCGAAAGACCACCGTCGCGGAGAATGTCGGTCTGAATGGCGAGACAGTCCGCGCAGGCCGCGTCAAACTCCTCGTGATCCTGCCGCCAGCGGGAGACCGTGCTCGGATGCACACCGATCTTCTTGGCCCACTTTTCCAGCGACGGTAGCCCCTCCATGCGCTTTTTGACTTCCATCTCCTCAAGGAGCATGTGATACGCCTTGATGCGCGCCCTCTGACGCACCGACTCGGGATCGACCATGTCAGCCATGCTCTCCATGAGCACCACGCCCTTTTGGATCGCTGCCTGGCGTGCATCCTCCAAAGCCTTGGATCTTGCCTCCCAGTCCTCGACGATAAGCCGCGCCTCCAGCTTCTCCATCCGTCGCTCCCAGTAGCCGATGAAGCTCCCAAAATACTCCCGCACCTCGCGGCAGTAGACTCTCTTGTATTTGATGCCCCCTCGACCTCCTCCCGGGCACGCCCACCTTTCGTTGTAACCATCGTACCAAAAAAGACCCCCGCTCTGGCGTTGAAAAAACGGCCGAAAAATCAAAGTAAACCCCCAAAACTTTGAAAACGGCACAAAAAAGCCACCTCGGTGCGTGTCCCGAGATGGCTTTCACTCATTCCTTCAAGCACGACCAAAAGGCCGCATCCGTCAGATCAGATACAGCTTGGCCGCTATGTATATCGTTGCCGCTCGCTTGAGCTCATAGAACTTGTACTCCGACATCACGTCGGACAAAAGCGAGCCGTAATACCCCCGCCGCTCGATCATGTCCCGCCGCAGCATGTCCACGATCTTGGGGGCACAATCCTCTGCCGCAGCACTCAGCGCCCCGTCGATCAACCGATTGAGCCTCCGATACTCCTGGAGCACACCGGGCGCGGCATCCTGCCGCCGCAAGGACCGCTCCCTCTCATCGTATCCGGCCAGCACCCCCTGCACCGATACGTTCACCCAGGGCGGTAGCTTCACCCGCTTGAGCTTGCGTACCTCCCCCTCGTCAATCGCCCTCTCCTCCTCGATCTCGATCAGGATCTCGCGTATCTTCGCCGCCGCACCCTTGACGTCCATTCTTTCACTCTCCCCTCTATCCTTCACGCCCGCGCACGTGTTATATCTCGTCTTGGCGTTTTCGTTCTAAAAACTTACACATCTACAAGGCCATGAACGGGGCACCCTTTTTGGTGTCCTTCATGCTCCCGCGCTCCCCATCACTCCACCTTGCGTGGCCGCCCGAGCGCGCGTCAAAAACTTCTCTTTGGAATGTCCATCTCGCGCGCTCCGCAAAATCCGCTCCGCGAATTTTGCCCATAGTCCTCATCGCCTTTTTTTGGCCTTCTTAGGCTCTTTGACGAACTTATAGTATATGTACCCATACCGATTGCTCCGCGTCTCTACGAGCCTGTATCCGCGCATTACGGGAGGCTTGTCCTCGGTGTAAACGCGAGTGCAGACCGTCGGCTCCTCTCGCTCGGGACGGCGCGCGTTGCGCGTCATATAATAATGGTGACCGCCCTGCTCGGCCGTCCAGTGATCGAAGAGATAGTTGGCAAGTCCCGTGTAGTCCGCCCCGTGATCCACACCGTCGTATAGACAGCGCTCGCGAAGCGGCACGATCCTCTTGACACCGCCGCACTTCCACGCCTTGACGATCGCATCCTCGGGGATCCCCCGCGTGATCGTATGGAAATGAATACGACTCGTCGTCTCGCCCCGTCCCATCACGCAAAAGATCACCGCCTCGGGATAGGCGTATTGCAAACGACGAATGAAGTTGTTTCGTACTTTGCGCGCCTCCGGGAACGTGTGTACCTCGTGCGCGTCGTCAAACGTCAGCGTGCCGTACAGATCGCCCGGCGCAAAGTTGGCATTGACCAACTGTACGCACTTGCGGCGCGCCATCGCCTCGCGGTGCGCCCGCCGCTCCTCTTCACTCTTAAAACGCACACGCGGCTGCCCGAGCTTTCCCGTCTCGGCCGCCTTGTCGCTCACAAGATAAACCTCCTGCTCGCATATCACACCCGAAAATGTCCGTGTTTTTACTCTCTTCATACGCTACCTCCCGTCTTTTCTCTACCCTCGGTAGAATCCCAAATATACCGCGCCAAACACCTCGCTTGACACCCTATATTCAACATCCTGCCGCCTATGGCCGCGCGGGCACTTTATCTCCTTTATTCCTTGCGCCATCTCGCCCGCGCCGGAGCAATTTGCTCCGCAAATTCTCCCCATTGTTTTGCCTCTGCCGCCTATGGGGATGCCTCCCCGACCATCGGCCGAGGAGGCTTTTTCCCTTTGTTTACTTATGTTTTTTGCGTTCTGTGTTCTGTACCACAGAACACTTCAGACCGATCAGTCCACGACGTCGATCGCCATATTCTCGACCTTCTTGTAGGCGTCGAAGTAGATCTGCTGCTTGTCCCCGTTGTAGGTTACCTCGTAGTACATACCGTCTCCGTGTACCGTTGTGGAGAGCAGCGCCTTGTTGTTCTGAAGCGTCCTGCAGATCCAGACGATGTAAACGTCGTCCTTCGTGATCTGCTTGCCGTCGTCCTTGTGTACGTGCTCGTTGGAATACTCGAGCACAATGTCTTTGCAAAGCTCCTCAAATCTTCCGTTGTCCATGTTTACCTTCTTTCCGCTCCTTCCGGAGCTATGTTTTATTTCACACGGCCTCGCCGTTGTGTTTTTTTATTCGTCTTCGCGAATTTCTCATAAGACTCGCTGGGAGCAAAACGGCGCTTTTCATTTTCGCAGATGCACTCCTTCACATGCGGGCACGTAGGGTAGTCTCCGTGTTTACATACGGCACAGCTCTGATTTTGTATCAGCTTTCGAACAAACCGTATCATCTCGACTCTACCTCTCCACCGTTCAATAAGCACCGCGCAAACATAGACAAGCGCAGACAAGAAGCTTGACAAAATCATAGACTCGTTCTTATTCAACCCTCCCTCACCCCTTTCGAGCAAAAGCTCATGCCGTCGATTATCTTCAAGCCGCACGGGTGCGTACATTTTAAGAAGCCATCGTCCTCGTTTCTGCTGATGCATTCGCCGCACCGCACAACGTCCTCGGTCAAGATCTTCACCTGCACAACCTCTCCCTCATACGTCGGCGCATCCTGTAGCTCAGCAATACATCGATGGATCAGCTTCACCGTCATTTTCACCTCATACGTCTGCTCCATTCTTTCGTACTTGGCCAACTTTTCCCGCAGCTGTGCCTCCTTGGCGTCCGCATTGATCACCCTGGGCGATCCCATATCTCTTGATATGTTCATACCCCCAGCCCTCCGATCCACGAAGCAAACGTGCGTATGTTCTCGGCCTGTGCGCCACCCTCCGGGATCGCGTACGGCATCACGAGGCCAACGAGTGAGATGCCCATCTTGACCGCCACGTAAGGGCTGCCGCTCGGCGTCTTGCGCACGTGGTAGGTCACACCCTCCCCGGTATCCGTCTTGAGAGACGAGAACGGAAGGAAAAGCCTCGGCTGTATCCACATCAGCCCCACGTCCGTCTTGCAAGGCACCAGCACCACGCCGTCCACAACCACCGAGATCGCGCTCTGGCATAGCGGCCGCTCGTCCTTGTCGTAGTCCTCGAAGCTGTAATACCGTGTCGGTGCCTCGACGTTATCGTCAAGCCGGTACTTGCTCCGCTTGTCCTCTGGTATGTCGAACATGCCGCACAGCTGCTCCGCCGTCATGCGCGGCATCCCGAACAAAGGATAGCAGCCATACCCCGCCGACAACCATTGCACGTCATTCACCATAAAGAGACGTATCTCCTTCGCCTCTTTGCAAATCTTCTCAATCGCTGATATTTTCATTAGTCCTTTCCTCCTTCATTTATCCCAATCTGCTGAACACCCATATAACCGCAACAGATACCGACGCGATCGGCCACATCAAAGCAATCATATAAATGCAAAACGTCATAAAATCGCTCATGTCACTTTCTTCCCTCCCCGATCTGCCGCTCCATCCAAGCGATCTCACATTCCATCCATTCTCTCGCCTGCGCCAAGGCACTCCCGCCAAGCAGCATCGCCACCGATAGCATCCCGAGGAGCAGGATCACGATCTGATTATTCATTTGCCCTCCTGTTCCATCGATTGATCACTTGTTTTACCGCTCTGCTTTCAAGGAAAGAGCCGGCCAGCTCCATTTTTTCGATATTCAGATCTACAAAACCAATGTACGTTTCGGTCTTAAAGTGGCAGTTTTTACATTTCACACAAACGTTTGCCCGCAAGCTGTATTGACGGAACCCATCTGCACAAAGTTTTGGATCTTCAAATCGCAGTTCAGCCTCGCCCCCGCAAAAGGGACACGACTTCAAATCAATTCCTTCCATCGCCGTCCTCCACACCCGTGTATTTCTTTTTGAGTTCGGCAATCTCATCACCAAGATATTTTATGCCGTTGAGCTTTCCAACCAACATTATCGTGTGAGGGTCGTCACCATGCCTGCCAACACAATCGTGCTGTACTCTGCTATAAATTAAATTCATGGTTTTTTTAATCTCCTCAAGAATCTCCCTCGCAACCTCGGCTTTGAGTTCTGCCACAATCGGCAAGACTTCTCGCAACCTCTTTGATTTTTCTTCAAGTTCTGCGGTCAAGCGGTCAACCTCGCTCTTTGGTACGACATCGGCCAGCGTTTCACCTTCTTCAAGTATTACAAAGTGGTTTTTGGCGTCTTGCGAATAATCCGCGTCATCGGAACACTTGCCGTTTTCGTGAACCTCATAAAAAGCATTCAAATCGTGGAACATATTTTTTGTTTACCGTATAGTAGCTCCCGTCGTATCCTTTTCCAATACACATCCCAGCGCCACAATGCTTGCACGTCAACATAATCCTTGTATCTGCTATATCACTCACCGCCTTTCGTTCCATTGAACCGTTTAAGCTCGTCCATTTTTTTTCGCAAATTACGAAGCTCGTATCTGTTGGTGACATAACCGAAAAGAAACCCTAAAAAATATACAATAATCGCAGCTATATCCATGGCTATATTCTTCATCATCCCTCACCGCCTTTCATAGATTTGCCGTTTATCGCCGTCAAACATCAATATGACCACGCCGAATATCTTTTCCGCGACAAAGGTAAAATCTCGTGACGGGTCAGCATATCTGCTACCTACGGTATATTTCCCCGTTTCTTCATCGTGAGACAATACGACCTTTACATATTGGTCGAGGTAATTTGAGTCTCTTATGCAATGGACTAAATCGCCCACTTTTGGAGTTATATCGTGATCGGTCACGATCCAATGTGGATTTTGTATGCCTATCCCTTCAAGGCATTCCCCGTAACATTCTTTAAGGAATTTCATCCCGCCCCTCCTTCTTGTTCTCCTCGCCACCGACAACAGGCTCCTTTTTCAGTTCCAACCACTTCTCCGCCATCGCCAGCACCCTCCGCTCGATATCAAAGCATTTCCCCTCCTCATCCTCGGTGCTCTGAACCGGGCACGCATGGCACTGATACCCGCCGGCACAGCACAAATGATTGACCGCCACACACTCCTCGTCACTCATCTGCGCCACCTCGGGCCGGTACGGCACCGCCGCGTTGGGATACCTCGCCTCATGCTCCAGTATCGCCTTGATGTACTCCGCGTTCGCCCGGCTGTTGAGAATGAGCAAGCACCGCTCGCCGCCCTCCGTTTCGGTCTCCCGCACCTCATATATGCCCCAATCGCCACAAATCTCCTCGATCTTGTACCGGATCATACCTTAACCTCCTGCCCTACAAAAATCCGATCGTTCTGCTTATTGATCCCCACACGGCACCCAAACAGCGTCAACCGCCCGCGCCCCTGTAAAAGCTCCACCGGCGCCGCCAGCTTGATGTACCCCAGCGCCTTGGGCGGCAGCAACACAAGAATGTCTCTCTCTTTCACCTTCGCTCGCTTCAGCTGCTGTACGTTCTCTCCGATCGCGTAGATCAATCGCTTGCCAATCTCCGCCATCTCCATGACCGTCTCCTCGGCCAACCGTATCTCCTTCGACGCCAAAGCCATCGCCTCAGCCTCCGCCGCATCGCTGTCAAATATCGTTTGTACCTTCTCGCTCATTTTTTCACCTCCGCCGGCAGATCCGGGGGAAACGCCCAATGGCTGACGGTGATGTCCATCGCCTCGGGATACTGATCGAGGATCCATTCACCGTCTACGTATTCGCCAAGCAAAACGGCGTGGTCGAAAGTGATGTTTTTATACTTGCCGCACACAAGCGCAAGCACCTGTCCCATCTCTTCCGGCGGCATCAGCTCGGAAGAGATCCAATCTCCTACAGGAACACAGAGCAACGCCTCCGCGATCCTGTCGACCATGCACCACTCAAGACCATCGATTTTGCGGCATCTGCCGCTCTTTCTTTCCGGACAAGAGGCGCCGCCCTCCTCTCCCGGACAGCTGACCTCGCATAGCGCACGAATGATCGTGTCTTTGTCATACATCTGTACGAGCTTCTCTTTCGTATCCAGCAACCGCAAAAGCTCCACTCCCGTGTCCCCGGGATCCAGCGCCTTCTCGCCGTCCTCGATCTTCGTTTTGAAGTAAGCCTTGATCAGACTCTCGACATCTTTTTTTCTGACATACTCAACACTCATATCTTCCCCTCGCTTTCTTTTTTCTCTCTTAATAGCTTTCTTTTGTAGTTACGCAGATCGCGCATATACGCCGTGCACTCCTCTGTTGGTCTTTTTGGGCGAGCGCGATTATAGGCTCGTGTTTTCTCGCGATCGCGTTCTCTCAGCTTTTCGTCCACGTTGTAAGCAGCGCAGACACAAGTTACACCAAACCGCCGCCCCAGCTCAGCCTTGGTCACCCCTTCGGCATATAGCGCGCGCATCTGCGCCACCTGCGCCTCGGTCAGCTTGGTCCTGCGATCTTGATCATGCGTCAACCGTATCCGATCAATCCTTGGCATTTTTGTCGTTGCACTCCTTCCTTTACGGGTGCTTGGGAAATGCACCCGTATCCAATACGTTCATAATTTCGCATATTTTGGGGATTTGCTCCATCAGATACGTGCGGCTTTCAGCATACGCTGAATAATTCCGCAACGCATTATAGAGCAACTCCCTTTCCTCAAGGTCAAGATGAATCTCTATTCCATCATCGTTTTTTCTCTAAACCTCAAGATGCCTTCTCCTCCTTCCGGAACAGCTCGTGCGTCCCGTCCATGAGCGCCTTCTCGTCGTCGCTCATCTCATAGCCGAGCGAGATCAGCCAAGCATACAGCTCATCCAGATATACGTTCTTCGTGTGCTCGGGAAAGCCGTTGTAGGTCTCCGTCCAATACTTCGGGACGTTATCGTTTTCAAACGATAAATAAATCAGCGCGGGAATCGCGAACTGCGGCTTATCTCGAAAAGCCGCGTCAAGCAGCTCGGCATTTTTGCCGTATTCTTTACTCGTCTCTGCCCCGATAAACTCCAGCACCTGCTTGGCGTGCACTGTCCGTAAATATGAAATAGTCGAGCACTTGAGAACCGCTGCTCCCCCCGCCAGCACCTGCTCTCGGTTCTTGGAGTGCATCACAAGCCCCTTCACAAAATTTCCACGGAGAACACGTGCCATTTCCGTCAGCGCTTTCAGCTGCTTTTTGCACTCTTCAATGGCCTTCTCACGCTCGATCTCCGCCTTTGATCGTCTCTCCACCGGTGCCTTCGGCTTCTTGCGGTAGATCTCAATCTCGCCCCAGTATTCTCGGATCGCATAGAAAAGCGGCTCCTTCTGATACTTCTTCGAGACGATCGGCTTGTCCTCCTCGGCAGTCTTAACGTCAACACTGGCGATCCGCTCGTACTTAGAGGACCAGCGATCCTCTTCCTTCATCTTCTTCGCGCCGAGCGCCTTGACCTTCTCCTCAAAGGTAGGCATCCGCTCGGCAATCAGCTCCGCTCGCAGAGCGCCCTCCACGGCATTGTCAAAATTGGCCGTTCCGATCTTTTCAAGCACCTCGTTTCTCTTTGCGATGCTCTTGATCTTGGAGAGCTTGTCGAAGTCGGCCATAGACACCTGGCGCACCGAGATCTCCTTGAGCTTTTTGTCACTCAGCTTCGCCATTTCAAGACGGTGCTTGACTGTCGTCCTGGAAAAGCCGGTCTTCTCGGAAATGCTCGCCACACTCTCCCCCAGGTCCATCATCATTTGAAAGCCCTTGGCCTGCTCGTAGGCGGTCAGATCCGCGCGCTGCATGTTCTCCAGTAGCATCGTCGCCACCTGCTCACGCTCCGACATTTTGGTGATCACACACGGTACGCCCTCAAGCCCGGCCAGACGTGCCGCGGCGCTGCGGCGGTGACCGATGATCACGGTGTAGCCACCTGCCTCACGCGGTACCACGGTCAGATTCTGCATGATGCCCTTGGCTTTGATGCTCTCCGCCAGCTCCGAAAGATCTCCCAGCTCGCGGCGAGGATTGTCCGGGTGCGGGTGCAGCTGATCAAGAGGTATGTAAACAAACGTACCTGCCACGGTCTCCTCGGCCAAAGCCGCCTCACCGTACATCTCGTGCAATTCTTCCATCATTTCCGTCAATTCGCTTTTCATGTTAAATTCTCCTTTTCGTTTTTTATACAAGTCCCCTGTTCACCATCTCCGCCACCGTGCGGTCAAAGCCTAACACACCGTCCACGTATGTACCGCCGTACATCTCGCCTACCATAAAGATCAGAACCACCAGCATAGCAAACGCCAGTAGTACACAAAGCGCCATCAGCGCGATCTCTTTCCACTTGCTCATGTCGTTTCTCCTTCTTTTTCCTTGTGCTTTTTTCCTTTGCCTCTCACCTGCGGGCAGATTCCCTTGCAGGTCTTTTTCTTGCAATTCAAACAGATCTGCACGTGCTCCTCGTCCGGCACGTACTGCCCCGTCAGCATCTTTGGCTTTCTGACCGCCTCGGGGCTGACCGCATCGGGATTGCTCCCCATGTTCTGAAGGTGCAGCAGCTCGCCCCGCCCGATCTTTCTGTTCACCATCTCGTACGTGCTCATAGACCGAACGCCGCCTACATATTCATCATACCGCATCGCGACGGCCTCCCCGACGGAACTCCGAGAACGGGATCTCGATCATGCCCTCAACCTTGGCGCCGCCAAATACCTCCTTGACATAGCAGAGCATCTTATCCTCTACCTCGTGCATGTACCCCGTGTAGGAGGCAACCTTTATACCGCCTCGCGTCGCAAGAATACGGAACGCCTCACCGTTTCCAATGCGTCCCAGATTGACGTACTCGATCTCCGGTGCCGCTTCCTTTTTGGGCTTGTCCTCGCCGATCACGCGCACGATGTCCTCGGGAGCAACTCTGTACTGGCAGTTATGCCCCGTTTGTACAATAGTCACCACCGGGAAGGATCTCCCTCGCGTATCATAGGCCGTCGAAAGCTCTGTGATCTTTCCCACGATCTCCATCATCTCAGTGCTGTTTCGCACCTTGGCCACCACACTCTGCCGCTTCAGCGCAGCTCGCTCGATCTCGTTGTATTTCATACGGAAATCTCCTTTATATCTTGATTTTTTGATTGAATTGTGCTATAATGGATCTGCGGGAGATCTGTCGCAAACTCTCTCCCCGCACCCAACCACGGACACAGGATCCTCATTCCTGTGTCCTTCTTTTTTTGCCTCCTCCGGCCCTACGCCCTCAAAACTTCCTTCTCGAATCTGATCTCGCCGCAGATAATCAATCCCACCGAGACGTTAAACAGATTGGACAGACTGATCAGCTCCTCCAACGTCCAGCGCTGCGGATCGCTGAATTTTCTCTGCACCGTCGGTACCGAGATACCGAGATATTCTGCCACCTGCGGCTGCGTCTTGTCGTTGAGCACCATCAGATACGTGATGTTCTTGCGCACCGACTCGGCCGCCGCTATCCTCTTTTGTGCCGATTGTCTTGCCACGTTCCTTCATCCCTTCTCACAAGCTGAAAACGATCACCACACCGATGATCGCCACGAGCGCCGTCACAGCACCGTAAATGGCCACCGCCCTCGTCGGCCTGCCCATCCGACCGTAAACGGCCCGCTCGCACGTGATGCCCCACATGTAATAGATCTCCACCGCCGCGATCGCCAGAATAATGAACGATCCGATCAGCTTGATTTCATCCGTTTTCATACTGCCTCCTCGCTCACGCTTTCAGCAATTTTGTTGCTGTTCTGGCTAAAAAAAATAAGGTTGATGTCAATATCGGGAAAAGCATCCTTCATTCGTCGCATAAACGCCGCCGAAGCACTCACCACACCTCGCTCAACTTTTTCGTACATTGACAGAGTGATGCCGATTTTTTCGGCCATCCCCTCCTGCGTCATATTCTTCTCTTTTCTAAATTCTTTCAAGCGCTCCATATCGTTCCTCCTTTCCGCAACCTTGTTGCTGTTGTCCACATTATACACCGCAATTATGTTGCTGTCAAGAGGTTTTTTTTAAAAATATCTTGAAATCCGCAATATTTTTGCTATAATGAAATCGCAACATAATTGCGGAAAGGGGCTTTTCTATGGCAAGTAGATCAAAAATCATTCATCCTCATATTGGAAAAAACATCCGAGAATATCGAAAGGGCCTTCATCTAACACAAAAAGAATTGGCTGAAAGGCTATTCAAAAGCGAAAGCGCGGTTAGAATGTGGGAGCTTGGCAAATCAGAACCAGACAATGATACATTGTTTCATTTGGCAACTATATTTTGCGTATCTGTTGATGATCTTCTTGATGCATATCCTTCAGAAGTAAGCGGATCTCATACGCCGCTCTTTCCCTCCAATCTCTCCCCGCTCCCCCAGCGCGGTATGCGTATCATCCCCGTCTATGAAACGGTGTCCGCAGGCTTCGGCGCACACGCCGAGGATCACGTCATCGATTACCTGCCCTGCTTCATATTGAGCGAGAGCGAAGCCGAAGACTCCATCGGCATCAAGGTCAAGGGCGATAGCATGTACCCCAAGATCGAGGACGGGGACACCATCCGCGTCGTTAAGCAGAACAGCGTGGAAAGCGGCCAGCTCGCCGTTGTGCTCGTCGATGATGAGGGTTTTGTCAAGCGTGTCGTCTATGGCCATGGCTTCGTCGAGCTCCAATCCATCAATCCCCTCTACCCGCCCATGCGCTTTGAGGGAAGCGAAGCCGAGCGCGTCCGTGTCATCGGCCTCGTCCGCCAGATCATCAAAAACGTATAAATAAAAAAGCCCGGCCGAAGCCGGGCAGGAAGGATATTGTCATGGGAAGTTATGTTATTTTGATTATTGGATTACTTTTCGTTATTGGCGGATATATCAAACATGATTTCGCAGGCATTTCTTTTGGAATCATCTTAATCATATACTTCTCTATAGCAAAATACAAAGAGAATCAGAAAGAGCAAGAGTATACAAAAGCAAGGACAACGCCGCCGACTTCCCCACAAGAACCGGATCAATCCGCTGTGCAAGAACTTACATACCTCAAGCATCAGCTCATTGTCGAGCGTTTCAATAAATTCTATGGTCTTGGCCTGTTCGACGGAGATATTTATGAAATATCCCACGACACTGACCCGTTTGAAAAGCTGGCTGAATATGTTACTCCCGGAGCACCGTCTTTTGAGGAAGCCTATATAACTCTGACAAAGACCATATCAAATCTTATTCATAGCATTATTTGCTCAACCGAAAAAGCCACCGAAATTGAAAAATCCTTTTTCGATTTTCTAAATGTTTTTTTAAGACGCCACAGCGCAACAGAAATATTCGAATTTTATACGTTAGAGGAAAAGAACTGCCCTCCTGATTGTTTGTACTTGGTCGGCAAAATCAATTACTTTTTTCTTTCTCTCGAATTATTAGCCACTTATGCCGAAGAAAACGAGGACGAATATCTGCTATCAAAATGCGAAGAACTCATTGAACTGCATCGCCCCGTGATTTAATTAAACAAAGGAGGTCGCTTTCATGCCCCCAAAAAAGAAAAAAGACAAGCTCCCGGCCATCACCCAGCTCCCCTCGGGGGCATACCGCACCCAGATCTACCTCGGCAAGGATCCCGCCACAGGTAAAAAAATCGTCGAGTCCTTCTCCGATCCCGACTATGATGTCGTCGCCCGTTGGGCCCTCGACCGCATCCGCGACCGAGAGCAGTCCGCCGAGCTTCATAAAACCCCCGGCAAAATGACGCTCGGGGAGGCCATCGATGCCTATATCGCCTCCAAGTCTGCCGTACTCTCCCCCGCGACCATCCGCGAGTATAGAGGGATTCGCCGACGCAACCTGGAGGAATTGATGCCCCTGCCAATCAACCGGATCACGCAAAACGACGTCCAGGCTGCCATCAATAGAGAAGCCCTGACACTCTCACCCAAAACGCTGCGCAATCATCACGGATTGATCACCGCTGTCCTTGGCGTATATCGCCCGGAACTCCAGCTCCGCACCACGCTCCCAAAGAAAGTCAAGCCCGATATCTACGTTCCCACTGATCAAGAAATTCAAGCGCTTCTCCAAAAGGTCAAGGACACCCGCATGGAGATCCCCGTCGTGCTCGCTGCCTGTTGCGGTATGCGCCGTAGCGAGATCTGTGCGCTGAAATGGTCTAACGTCAATTTCAAAAAGAACACCTTGACCGTCCGCACAGCACGGGTTTATAACGATGAGGGACAGATCGTCGAGAAGGAAACAAAAACCACCGCCGGAAAAAGAACCATCCCCATGATGACTCTTGTTCGCGATGTATTGCTGCGAGCACACAACTCCGTAGAAAACAACGACACACCGCTCACAACAATGACGCCAAACTCCATCACCAACGCTTTCCCCCATCGTCTTCATGCCGCAGGAGTCAATCAGTTCCGTTTTCACGATCTTCGTCACTACGTCGTTTCCTTGATGATATTCCTCAACATCCCCAAAAAATACATCGCAGACTACGTCGGCCACGAAAACGAAAAGATGATCGATCAAGTGTACGGCCACATCATGCAAGATAAAAAGGCGACTTTTACCGATCGCCTCGACGAATATTTGGTATCAATTCACAAGGACGATCAAAAATAATCAATCTCGTGTGAACTTTCGTGTGAAAATGATGCTATTTTTTTGCTCTTTTTACGTAATTTTTTGAAAAATACATATCATTTTTTGAACCGAAAAAGCGTCAAAAACCCTTGTAAATAAAGGAAAAGCCTTGCATTGCAAGGCTTTTCTTGTTTGGAGCAGGCGACGGGAATCGAACCCGCAAATTCAGCTTGGGAAGCTGATGTTTTACCACTAAACTACGCCTGCATTACCTCCGTTATTATATCGCAGGGCGCCTGTTTTGTCAAGAGAAATTTCGGGAAATTTTTTCTTGTGAGCTTTCTTAATTTCTTTTTAACACCGCAGAATATTGACACATCCTTTGTTTTATGATATACTGAAATCAAGAAAGCGTGACGCTTTATCATGCTTTCACTATAAAAATAAAGGAGTGCCCTATCATGCAAGTATGGGAAAAAATCAAAGAGTTTTACTTTACGTATGACAATCAGATCATCACCTTCGTGGCCGTCCTTATTCTCGGCTGGATCGCTATTAAAATCCTGACCGCCATTGTCGGCAAGACACTCAAAAAAGCACCTAAGGTTTCTTCCGTCGCAGGCGGCTTCGTCACCATGGTCGTTAAGGTCGCGCTGTATCTGATCTATCTGATCGCATTGCTGACGCTGCTTGGCGTGCCCACCACCAGCCTCGTTGCCATTCTCACCGCCTTCTCTCTGGCCGCATCCCTGGCGCTGCAGAACTCGCTGTCCAACTTTGCGGGTGGCTTGATCCTCGTTGCCACTAAGCCCTTTGAGGAGGGCGATTTCGTCGACATCGGCGGCACCACGGGCGTTGTTAAGGACATCACCATCACCAACACCCACCTGACGACCCCCGACAATAAGATCGTCGTCATTCCTAATGCCACCGTTTCCTCGACCACCATCACCAACTACAGCCAAAACCCCGAGCGCCGCGTCGACTTCGTTTTCTCGGTCGCTTACGGCTCCTCCATTCAGAAGGTCAAGGACGTCATCATGGGCGTCATCGAGAGCCAGCCGAACATCCTTATGGACAAGGGTGTGACCATTCGTCTGACCGAGCACGGTGCAAGCTCGCTCAACTTCGTTACTCGCGTTTGGGTCAACCAGGCAGATTACTGGAACACCTACTTTGACCTCAATGAGCGTGTTCTGGAAGCCTTCACCGAAAACGGTCTGGAGGTTCCCTTCCCACAGCTCGACGTTCATATGATCGACAACAAGTAATCGCATATTGCAAGTAAAGAAGGCAATCGCTCCGGCGATTGCCTTCTTTAACAACAAGTGGCAGAAAATAATACAGACAAGTCTTGACATGATTTTCCTATCTATGGTATACTATAAAATGTGGTATTTTGCCGCTTATTTTCATGAAAGGACTTGAAATGCAATATTATTTGATTATCCTGCTGTCCGTCATCGGGCTGGCAGCCACGTTTATTATAACCAAAATTTATCAAAATCGCACCAACACCGAGCTTCGTGTCAGCGTGCTCTACAATATCATGTCGGGGCTTTGCACCGCTATCGTCTTTTATTGCTTTAACGGCTTCACCGTTCATATCACGCCCTTTTCGGCCATGATGGCGGTGATTATGACGCTGTTCAGCGGAACGTATGTCATTCTTGGCTTCAAGCTGATCTCTATGGGACATGTATCGACCTACACGCTGTTTTTGATGCTGGGCGGTATGATGCTTCCTTACTTTTTCGGTCTGGGCTTTTTGAACGAAGAATTTTCCGTCTTTCGTCTGATCGGTCTTTTGCTCATGATTGTTTCGATCGTTCTGACCGGTATGCACGATCCAAAAAGCCAAGTACACAGCGCACAGAACGAAAGCAACCCGCCAAGCAGAAAAAAACACAAAAAATATCTGTTTCTTTGCATCTCCGTATTTTTGCTTAACGGCTGTGTCAACATCATCGCCAAGGCGCATCAGCTTCCGCAATACAACGAAATCGCAGTCACCGCGCAGGAATTCGTCATGCTGACAGCGCTGGCCAAGGCTATTATCTTTTCTCTCTTGTATTACTATCTTTGCTGGCGCGACCACAAAAAGCCGCTTGACCATCGTCCCGCACGTGCCAATTTCACTCTCCTGGTCTTTCTTTTGATCATCGCAGGCGCGCTTGTGGACGGACTTTCCTGTCTTGGTCAATTGACCAGCGCAGCACACCTGCCCGCTACGGTGCTGTTTCCTCTTGTCACAGGCGGCAGTGTTATTCTTACCGCTCTCGCAGGACGGCTATTCTTTCATGAAAAGCCAACCAAAAAGGCGCTGATCGGTATCATTCTTTGCTTTGTCGCAACGCTGTTTTTCCTTTGATCTCAAAAAAGTTCCGTTTTGACGGAACTTTTTTGTTAATTCAGGAAGATTTTTTGTTTTTTTTCGTCTATATGAGTGAAACCCTTGATACGGAGGATATGCCATGAAAAAATTATTCCTGTCATCGCTTATTTTACTAACCGCTCTGATGCTGCTTTTCACCCTCACTGCCTGCTTGAATCCGAGCACCTCGACACCCCCTGCATCCGATCCCGAATCCAATCCACCGCCATCTTTCAACCCGGCAGACCATCTTTTGTTCGGCGTTCAATATCTACGCACGGGCTTTCGCGAGGACCTTCACAACCCGTCCGTGACCGTCATCCGCACACGCCGGGAATTGGACATTTATCTTGATACCTTCCCCTGCCCTGATGCGTCCTGGGATAATGACCCGACGCTGACGCAAATATGCGAGCGTTACAACGAAGAATATTTTGCTGATCGCGATCTGATCGTCGTGCTTGTCGAGGAAGGCAGCGGCTCGATCCGCCATAAGGTCAACGCCGTCTACCGCAATAGCGCTACGGGTGAATGGGCGATCGACATCGAGCGACTCATCCCTGAAATCGGCACCGCCGACATGGCAGGCTGGCACATTTTCATTGAACCGTCTAAAGAGATGCGTGTCCAAGAGGGCGACACCTTTAAAATCGGCGATCATACCCTCTCTCCTTTGCCGCTGGATACCTTCGGCTATTACTGGGGCGACGTGCAGTACGTTCGAACCAACGGCCACGCGCCTGACACCGAGTTTCCATCCTCGCTGATCATCCGCTCGAAGCAGGGGCTTTTGGATTATTACGAAAATAACAACGCGTACTACACTATGGATTCTTCTTGGGACGAATCCCCTGCCTTCCGCAATGCCATTGAGCGCTACGACGACGCCTATTTTGCCGATCGTGAGCTACTTATCGTACGTATAGAAGAACCCAGCGGCTCCATTCGCCACAAGGTCAACTTTATGCGGGAAAATTACAGCGAGGGAGCATGGGAGGTTTCCATCACCTCTTTCAAATCCATGTATGAAACAGAAGACATGGCACAGTGGCATATTTTGATCGAAATGCCTGAAATGCTGCACACAGAACCAAACGAACAAATCACTCTTCTTTTCAAAGAGCGATAGAATAAAGAGAAAAACAAGGGCGATCCTCACGGGATCACCCTTGTTTTTCTTATTGATCTTTATTCATCATCAGCTCGGCATAGCCTTGCTCGGTGATGCGGATCTCACGCGGCTTGTTGCCCACGGCGGGGCCGACAAAGCCCATTCGCTCCATCTGGTCAATGATCTTGGCCGCACGGCCATAGCCGATGGACAGCATTCTCTGAAGTAACGAGGTGGAAATGCGCTTGTTGTCCAGCGCGATACGCAATGCCTCGTAGAACTTGGGATCCATGCCGTCGGGGCTCTCTCCGTCATCATCGTCATCCCCACCGGGCTGACGCTTGGTGCCGATCATAGCCGCCTCGCGGTCAATGTTATCCATGAATTCCTGATCATAGCGAACGGGATCGTTGTTGCGCTTGATGAACTCGACGATGCGCTCGACCTCGCCGTCGCTAACGAAGGCACCCTGCACACGCAAGGGCTTGGGGCTACCAACGGGAGCGTACAGCATATCACCCATACCCAGCAGCTTTTCTGCACCCGCCACATCAAGAATGGTACGTGAGTCGACCTGCGACACGACGGTACAAGCAATACGCGAGGGGACGTTGGCCTTGATCAGACCGGTAATGACGTCAACGGAGGGACGCTGCGTACCGATGATCAGATGCATACCGGCCGCTCTCGCCTTTTGAGCCAGACGAACGATGGACGCTTCTACTTCGTCCTTGGCCTGCATCATCAGGTCTGCCAGCTCGTCAATAATGATAACGATATGAGGCATATACGGATGCTCGTAGCGATCGTTTTCGGTCGCCGCGTTATAGCCCTCGATATTACGCGCCTGTACGTCACGGATCATCTGGAAACGCTTTTCCATTTCCAGCACAGCCAGATTCAGCACGGCCGCCGCACGCTTAGGATCGCACACGATGGGCGCCATCAGGTGAGGCAGATCCTTGTAAACGGTAAATTCAACCTGCTTGGGGTCGATCAGAATGATCTTGACCTCCTGCGGAGTGGACTTAAAGACCAAACTCATAATAAAGTCGTTGATACATACCGACTTACCCGAGCCCGTCGTACCTGCCACCAGCAGGTGAGGCATCTTAACGATATCAAACAGAATGGGATTGCCCGCAACGTCCTCGCCCAGGCAGGCCGTCAGCTTGCTGGGACGGGAACGGAACTCGTCCGAGTCGATCAAACGGCGCAAAAAGACGGTTTCGCGCGTCGTGTTGGGTACCTCAATACCCACGGCTTCCTTGCCGGGGATGGGTGCTTCGATGCGAATGCTCTTGGCGGCAAGGCTCATGGCGATATCGTCCGCCAGATTGGCGATCGAACGAACGCGCACGCCGGGCGCGGGACGCACCTCATAACGGGTGACCGCAGGGCCGCAAACGTAAGAAATGCCGTCAACACGGACCTTGAAGTTGGTTAAGGTTGCGTTAAGCTTTTGCATCTTGGCACGGATCTCTTGATCCTTAAAGGCATTGTGGGGCTTAGGCTCATTGAGCAGATCCACACGGGGATAGGTGTAGGGGCGCGGCTGATATTCAGGCTCCTCGTCCTCCTGTGCGATCTTCTCGCCCCGCTCACGCTCCTCATCGGACAGACGCTCGATCTTGACAGCTACGCCGCCAATGGTTTGAACGTCCTCCTCCTCGGCATCCTCGGTCGACTCCATACTGTAATCAAAGCCGCCCTGATAGTCCTGCGTCTGCTCGGGAATAATCTCCTTCTCCTCTGCAGAGGGCGAATCATCTTCCTCCATCTCGATCTCAACACGATCTGGATAAGTGACCAAAGGCTCTGCCTCTACCGTCTCTTCCGGCTCATATTCCAATGGAAGCGTAGCCGCTACGGGCGCATTCGCTTGGGCATAGCTGCGCTCCATTTCCTCTATTTGCTCACTCGTCAATTCATTGACGTATTCAATCGGATTGCTGACGGCAGGCTCCGCGTCGGGAAATACCATTTCGGGAGTGGGGAGCTCTTGCGGCTCTCGCTCTTTTTTCGCTTTACGCTTTCCTCCCGCCAGCAGCGCGCTCATAGGGTCAAGATATTCTTCCGTTTCCTGTGAAAAGTCATAGTCATTTTGTCTTCCCTCGCGTTTATCCGAACGCTCAGCCTCACGTAAGGCCTCATTTCGACGGCGCTCGTTTTCGCGCTGTGCCTTAGAACGAGCAGGCGCAGGGGCAAGCATCATCAACTCATCATCCTCATCAGAAGCCGTCAGTCGGGGCTTGCGGCTCGGCGCGACCGCCTTGCGTTGCTGTTTTTCGGCCTGCTCACGTGCATAGGCCTCACGGTCCAAGCGCTCTTGACGTGCTTCACGTCTTGCGCACCACCAGAGCTTGATATTGGCAGGCGTAATGCCAAACAACAGCGCACTGGCTACAAGCAACAACACGATGCCAATGATCATAGTCGCGATCACGCCAAGACCGCGCTCCATCAGCGTTCCAAGCAGCCCCGCGATCACACCGCCGCCCAGCTTGTCCGCGCCCAAAGCATACAGTTGCTTGATGCCAAATGTGTTCAAAGCACCCTCCGCACTTCCCGCCTCGATCATACAGGTATGAATAAGCGAAGGAAACAACACAACAATTCCCGTTGCCAGCGCTCCGCGACCACCGCTTCGGTAGTCAGCACCTTCACGAATGTGCAGTACGGACAAATAGACCATCATCAAGGGCAACAGGAAAGCGCCGTAGCCCAAAAGACCAAACAGTATGCGCTCTACATGGTAACCGACCCAGCGGAACGGATGCGTTTCCACGTTATCACCGCCCATGATCAGCGACAGCAGCAGCATAATCGCCAACAGCGCACCAACAAACAGCACTACGTAAGGCTGCAAGCGATAGGCAATGTCGGCCGGCAACGGCTTTTCGTTTTGCTTGCTGCTTTTGGCGGACGAGCCTCTTGTCGATGCTTTGGCAGACGATGGCTTCTGAGCAGAGCTGCGTCCTGTTGAACGACTGCTTGATGAAGCGGTTTGCTTTTGCGCAGACGATGAGGTGCGCTTCGTTGGGGTCTTCTTTTTTGGCGTCGGCTCTACCTCGTCAAAAATATGATCTCCAATCGGTTCAGATGCGGTATCATCAAATGGAGGAATATCGTCCTCGTAGGGTCCTGCCGCACGATTGCTCACGCGTGCGCGGCCATCGTCCGAGGCTTTCTTGCGCGTTTTCTTTTGGGTTTGCTCGCTCATATCGTCCATGGTGCACAGCGATTCAAACCAACTTTTCTTATTTTTGGCCAATGCTTTATCCTCCTGCTCATGTATCTTACAACCGCGAAACGCGGTCATGATGTTTTAATTGGTAAAAACTGTATCTGATGAAACGTCAGTATCAAAGACAAAATAAGTGCGTATCAAGCAGCGCAAAAGATCGAAAAATGATACTACTTCTCCAATAATATAGTATACCATTTTTTTCTCATTTTTGCAAGTGCTGTTTTAAGTTTTTTACAATATTTTATCCACACATGATCGGACAAAAGGAGGATCTCATGCAAAGACTTACCACTGCCCCACGCCGTCAGGCACGAGCAGACGTGCTGTTTTTAGTGCTGCTCGGTACACTCGCAGGCTTTATCAACGGACTGCTCGGCACAGGCGGCGGTATTTTGCTTGTCTTGCTGTTCTCCCGCAGTGCTGAGCGTGCCAAGCGAGGAAAAGGCATTTCCTTCCCCATGGCTCGCCGCGATATTTACGCCAATGCCCTTTCGGTCATGCTGCCAATCTCGATCTTTTCAGCCACTCAATACGCAAGTGCAGGGGCGTTGGATGTCAAAGCCTTCTCTCCAATGCTACTTCCCTCTCTGCTCGGCGGCATTTTGGGCGGCATTCTGCTTGACAGGCTCAAACTGTCCTGGCTCCGTACGTTGTTTTCTCTGCTCGTGCTCATTTCGGGCATATTCATGCTATTCAGGGGGTAAGGTATGCTTTGGCTTGATATCATCGCGACCTTTATCGTCGCAACACTTGCCGGCATGGGCATCGGTTCCGGAGGGTTGATGGTGCTGTATCTGACGTTGATACGCCATACGCCACAGCTCACCGCTCAAGGCTTTAACCTTTTGTTTTTTCTCTTTGCTTCGGCATCCTCTATGATCGTACATCTGTTGCGTCGCCATATTTTTTGGCTTGCTGTGCTGATCATGATTCTTGCCGGCTTGCCCGCCGCTTACCTCGGCACCCGATGCGCGCTGTGGCTTCCCGACGGT